>CAZFSQ010000001.1:0-17985 GCA_964521975.1 uncultured Oligoflexales bacterium
GACATTATTTTTAGATGAAATTGGCGATATGTCTCTTAAAACACAGGCCAAGATTTTACGAATTATTCAAGAACAGAAGTTTGAAAAAGTTGGCGATGAGGAATCTATCAATACGGATGTAAGAATTATTGCTGCGACCAATAAAAATTTACAGGATGAAATTGCAAAGGGGAATTTTCGTGAAGATTTATTTCATCGGTTGAACGTCATTCCTTTTCATATTCCGACATTGCGAGAGAGAACAGATGATATTCCTGTTTTGGCTCAGTATTTCTCTGAAAAAATTGCTAAAGAAATGAATGAGCCGATAAAAAATATTTCTGAAGAAATGATGATAGCGATGAAAGAATATGCATGGCCAGGGAACGTGCGTGAATTAAAAAACGTGATTGAGAGGCTGTATATCATTGTCACTCAGGATCATTTTTCCGTTTCGGATTTTATACAAAATGTCTCTCGTGCGACGATGGCAAGCGATGAAAAATATTTTGTGATGGGAAATTATAAAGAAGCTCGTCATGAGTTTGAGAAAAAATATTTATTAACTAAATTAGAAGAAAACGATTGGAACATTGCCAAGACCGCAGAAATGATCGGTCTGGAGCGGACACACCTTTATCGTAAGATAAAAAATTTTCAGATAGAGATTAAAGAAGCGAAATGAAAAGTGATCGGCTTAGAACGAAATGAAAAGTGATGGCTTTTTCTATCTTAAAAACCTCAAGGTTTTGCGTGAACATTTAGAATTTCATCCTGAATCACTCAAAAAAATTGAAGTTAAGTCGCCTCAGATCAAAAGTGAAACGGAAGAATTATTACAAAAATTTCGTCTCAAAATTCCTATCGAAGTTAGACCAAATATTGAAAGTCCCATTCTTGCGTCACTAGAGATGCGGATATTAGACGAACATGAATTTTTTCAATATATAGAAAACGAGCATGTTCAAAAAATTTTAATTTTGGATAAAATTACAGACACTCGAAACTTTGGGGCTATTGTTCGTTCGGCAGCATTTCTTGGCTATCTTGGCGTGTTTGTCCCTGAGCATCATCAAACAGTATTTTCTCAAGGAGCGATCGAAACAGCTCAGGGTGGTTTTTCGTGCGTCAAAATTGGAATTGCTAAAAATTTATCGCGGGCCATTGAAAAATTAAAAGAGAAAAACTTTTGGATCATTGCTTCAGATATGCAAGGTCAATCCTTTGAATCTTTATCCTCTCTGAAAAAAGGGGGAGTACCGCCGATTGCTATTATTATCGGTAATGAAGAAAATGGTGTATCAAAAAATATTTTAAATCATTCTGATTTTATTATTTCCATACCAAGCGGTTCTCTCGATAAAACGATTGAGTCGCTCAATGCATCGGTAGCGGCGGGAATTATGATGTATGAAGTAGGTCGCGTTTTGAAATAAAAAAAGCAACCTGGTTTGTTTTCTCCAAGTTGCTTTTTTTTATTATGAATGACTAATTTTGCTATTCTTGAACAACACCTTTGATGACTAAGATCGGTGCATCTTCAGGAGCAACTTCTTCCATGATCGACAATGGATCTTCATAATTTGTACCCGTCGGTAAATCAGGAACGCCTGTAATGCTTAAGTCGCTACATTTACTTTCAAGAGCTTCGGCCATAGATTGCTCTAGGTCGAGAGGCTTAACAATGTAATCAGAATTAATTTCAGAGCCTTCTTTAAGAGCAAAAGCAGCTTCCCAGCGATTACTGTCTTCGGCTTTTTTATGTGGGATACCGTGCATTTCAGTTGGGCCATTGATATCTAATCGGAAAGTTTTTCCATAGAAGTCAGAAGAATCGGCTCCAACATAATCATTATCCTTGGTGTGTTTGTAAGTAACATTAAGTGGGCGATCAAATGATAAGAAAGCACCTGTAGAGTCTTTCACACCTGTAAATTTGTTATGACTATTAGCACCTGTCTCCCATTTATAAAACACAGAAGCACCTTCATTTTCATTCACGGAACTCATTCCAGAAGTAGATGTGACGAGAGCTCCTGATTGAATACCCCACGAAAATCTACTGCTCTGACTTGCAGAAACACCAGAGCCTAATGTTACGCTAGTACCTGAATATTTGAGGACCATATTCGTTCCATCATAAGTATATGTATAAGGCGAACCAACGCTTGAAGCATTATCAAAGTAGGGAGATGATCCTGCTGTCTCTGCCAGTTGTGCAGATGTAATAGCTGTTCTCATACAATCTTTGTAGCAGTAAAGAGTTAAGTTACCAGCCGTGGCAGTCACGTTTTCTTCGGTATAATATGTTGCATCTGTACTGGCACTCCAAGTATTGTTGTTATATGGGAAATTAACTCGCCCACCTAATTCACCCGACCAATAATTGTGACCACCCCATTGAGATGTATACTCTGTTGCAGTAACATCAGTGAATTCTTGGTTCTGTTGACTGTATACACCTGTTTTATAGAATTTTTTCTCTGAGTGGTTATAGACTAGGCGAACTTCTTGCCCGTTGTTCCAATCCGTAAATGTAGAACCATCAAGATCTGAAAGAGCAATCGTGCTTTGAGAATACTTGATGAGTTTTCCTTCTGACATTGCGATGGTATATGGCGTTTTAGTTTCTGTACCATTGTTATGCTCTACACGATAAACTGTATCGCCATTGGATAAAGAAACACTCTCTGGCTTCCATAATCCCCAATAACCAATCCAACCGTGTTCATCTCTTTTTCCAGCTGATTCAAAAGTGAGAGGAAATCCTGAGTTGATTTCAAGACGACTTCCATCATCTGCATTATAAACTCCATATCGCCACACGCTGGCATTGAAATTTTTGCGGTCTAAACATTTTGTTTCATTAGCTTCTGTCTCTTTTGCTAAAAAGTATTCTTGATCAAACGCAAGTTTAAAGTTAGAAATTTCTGAACCATGATCTCCCCGCGATTCACTTCTTGTTTGAGCAACACCAGAAACAATTTTTATTTTTCCGTTCACTTCTTCAGCCTCGACATAAGCAGAACCGGCTTTGCCTCCTCGCGTTCCTTCATCTTCATATAAAGATATTTGAAGTTGACCACCTGTTCCTCTTTTTGACTCTAAAATACCATGCATTTGAGATTCAGCTCCTACCTCGTATGTATCTGGATCTAATTCAAAACCATTCCAATTCAAACGGAAAATCCCGAACGGATTTTCATCACTTGCACCTTCTGCAATTTTAATGGTGATGTATATCATCTGAGGATGATCATCAGTAACAGGGAACCACGATTTTACAATCAAGGGAGATGTTTTTGTTGCTCGTGAAGAATTTAATACCATATTTGAAAGTGAAGTTGTCCCACCACCGGCGGATTGACCCGAAGATTCGTTTTGTCCTTTATTGAAACAGCTATCCATATCCACTTGAGCCATGTAATCGCCTTTACCTTCCATTTCTGTATAAGCAGTTTGTGAAAATAAGCAGAGGATATTACCGGCAAGTGATAAGGCATCCATCGAATCATCATGGACATACTTACTAACTTTATCAGTTTTAAATGCTGATGTAGCAGGTAGATCATCGCCATTTAAACGTAATGAAGCTCCTGATTCTTCAGAAGCAGTCACTAAAGATAAAGATCCTGCAAGTTGCAATTCTGAAGTTTCTGCTTCAATCACAGCATCATCGACAGAAGAAGCTTTTGCTGTAGATGTACCCGTTGATGTTGATGAAGAAGAAGTTGACGAAGAAGCTGCAACAGGATCATCAGAATCACTTTTCTTACATCCAGTGAATGAGAACGCACCCATGATGGTGGTCATCAATACACTGACAAAAATTCGCCCATTTTTTTTACTTGTTAATTTCATAAACCTTATCCCCCTTTACTGTTTTCGTTTTATTTTAGACAAAGATAAAAATCATCCTTGTCAAAATCTTGATTGTTGTTCGGAGGGGTTTGAGAAAACTTGAGGGTATAAAAAATAGTTTAAATTATTACAGCAGGTTACAAAAAATGTAAAAATTTAAAATATCATGATAAAATTAGAAAAATGAAAACAGTCGATATTTATCAAAAGATCATGGCAGTGAATTTTTTTTCTGCTCTATCTATTCTTTTATTAATTTTATTGCTTCCCAATACAGAAGGACAAACTCGCTATGATATTTTATTATGCACGGCTGCTGCGGGGACCAGTTTTATATCTTTTATTTTATCAATAAAAAATTATTTAAGAACCTCTGCTTTGGTTTATGCTTTTTCACAAACCATCATTTGTATTTTTGCGGTTTATATTTATAACGATATTCTTACAACAATTGCAGTTGCCGCATTTATGTCAATTCCTGTCATCGTTACCTCAATGGTTTTACCACCAGCATTATCTGTTGTTATTATTTTACCAGCATGTATTTTACCATTGATGAAGCTAGATCTTGTTACCAATGAACTGGAATTGAGATCACTTTCCGTCATGGTCTTATTCAATTTGTCAGTGGGTGCATTAATTATTTTACAAACTTATTTAAGATTGAAACGAGAGGAAAAATTAAAAATTGAAGAATATAAAAATATCCAAAATTCAAAATTAGCAGGTATTGGTGAACTGTCTGTGACTATTGCTCATGAAATTAAAAATGTTATTTCCATTATTTTAGGTAATATCAATTTAATAGAGCATAAGAGTAAACAGAATCAAATCCAGCTGGGAGATAAGGGCAAAAACTATCTTGATGCTATTGTGCGAGCTTGCCATAAAATGCAAGAAATTACCGATTCGTTGAGAAAAATGACGCGTAATCGTTTAAGTGAAGAAGCAAGCACAGAGATTGGAAGTCTCCTTCGAGAAATAAATTTTTTTGCTAATTTAAAAGCGAAAACATCTAACGTAGCTTTGGAAATCGAATCGAAGAAAATAGGTTGTAAAATGAAAGGAAAAACAGATGAACTGACTCAAGCATTTTTAAATTTGATTTATAATGCGATTGAGGCATGTCAAGTAAAAGAAAATGCATGGGTGAAACTTAATTATGAAATCATGACGGATCGTATAATCTTTAAAATTTCAGATAATGGTCCTGGGATACCCAAGGAGATTCAAGAAAAAATATTTGAACCATTTTTTACGACTAAAACAGAAGGTAATGGGATTGGTTTATCGTTTGTCCAAAAAGTTATCATGGAAAATGGTGGAAAAGTTTATTTAGATAAAAATGCAACCTATACAACGTTTATAGTCGAATGTCCTATCGTTGCAGAAGTTCAACACGCTTCATTTGTGGCATAAATTTTAATCAGCTATAAAAGTATATGTTCTCAATATGTTAAACGAACTCCTCAAGAAAACTATGTATTGATCGAAGGGCTATTATATAGACTTTTTGAACTTTAAATGAGGGAGTTCATATGATGAATCAATCTGACATTGTGAGTCAAAAACAAAATATTTTGATTGTGGATGATGTGAAGGATATGCGTGAAACTCTTTCAGCAATTGTAGAAGATCATGGGTTTCAGGCTTACCACGCCCAAGATGCACATGAGATGATGAAGGCACTTATTACTTATCCGATATCACTTATTTTGCTTGATATTGATCTGCCAGATTTGAATGGGATAGAAGCCTTGTTTTTAATGCGAGAGCAAATTGGTGGAAAAATGCCTAAGGTTTGTTTTATTTCTTCATATCAGGACAAAAAACTTGTCTCTAAAGCGATTGAAACTGGAGGAAGTGCTTATTTAGTGAAGCCGATTGATCCTGAAATTCTCATCGAAAAAATTCAATCTCTTTTAAAATTTGATTTTGCCAAAAATAGATTTGCGAAATTGAATGTTGATTTAAAAGTTCAGTTCATCCAATTTCCTATCAAACATAAATCTTCTGTTATCGAAATTTCTGAGTATGGAATTTTAATCAGAAGTGATCTGGAGTTTATCGAGGGAATTTTGTTGGAGTGCCAAATCCCCTATATTCAGAAAATAGCTGATATCGCCGATACGATCTCTATGCGTTGTGAGAAAGTCATTTGGAACGATGAGATGAATGCATTTAATGTTTTTTTCTCTTTTGTTGCCATCCATGAAAGTATTCGCTCTAAGATTCGATCGCTTGTAGTACGCAATGTAAAAGTTAGCGATTAATTTACGTTGACCATGGAAGGATGGGATAAATTATGTATGGGATTGTTAACTCTGCGATTCAAGATTTAGTAATACAAAAGTTTGGTAAAGATGCTTGGCTTAAAATTAAAGAGATCGCAAAAATTACGGAAGACGCTTTTTATCCTTTAAAGCCATACCCGGATGACACCACCTATCAACTTGTATTTGCAATATCCAGTGCTACAGGATTAGAAGTTGAAAAAGTTTTACACACCTTTGGAAAATATTGGGTCACATATACAGAGAGTAGCGGTTATGGTTCGCTTATGGATATGTTTGGTTCTAATTTTATGGAATCTCTTTCTAACTTGAATCAACTTCACGAAAGAATGGGATTGACCATGCCTGAGCTAAAAGCTCCAAAATTTTATTGGCAGTCCAAAGATAACAAAGGAGGAGTTTTAGAATATCAGTCGCATCGAAAACACCTTGTGCCAATGGTACATGGATTATTAGAAGGACTCGCAGAAAAATTTAAAGAAAATGTGGTCATTGAATATCTACCACCTCAAAAAGATCAAGAGCAAAAAGGCAATGAATTTTTTTCAATTAGGATGGTGGGATGAGTATGATAGAACTTAAAGATGAAGTATTAGAGCAGATGGCTCCATTTTCTTTTTCTTTTGACTTAAATGGGCAAATCATTTACGTAGGAAAATCATTACAAAAAATAGATTCTTCAATCCGTGTAAATAACTCGATCCAAAGTTATTTTGATTTTTATGTGATGGATAAAAATATTACACATGAAAATGCATGGGAAAAATTTCAAAATCAGCTTATTAAAATCAAATTAAAAAATCGTGACATCCATTTGCGAGGGCAGATGATTTTTCTTAATCAAAACACTGTTCTTGTTAATGCGTCTCCGATGATTAATAGTTTAGTTGAAATTAAAGCGATGAATTTACTATTCACAGACTTTAACTTGATGGACCCGTTGATTGATTTTTTAATGCTTTTGCAAACTCAAAATCATACGCTAAGTAAGTTAGAAAATTTAAATCTTGATTTAAAAAAAGAAAAAGAAAATGCAGAAAAAGCTAATCAAGCAAAAAGTGTTTTTTTAGCTAACATGAGCCACGAGTTGAGAACACCGTTAAATTCAATTATGGGGATGACCTCTCTTTTACTAACGCAAACGATTGAAGCAGATAAAATTAAAAAGTTGGAATGGATCAAAAAATCGAGTGATGCGTTGCTTAATATCATATCTGATTTACTCGACATTTCAAAAATTGAAGCAGGTAAACAGTCTATTTATATTCAGCCATTTAATCTGTTTGATCTTATTCATGACAGCTGTGAAGTTTTTAGAAAGACCGCAGAAGAAAAAAAACTAATTTTTAGCTATGAGTTTGATCCCGAAATCCCAAATATTATTTGCTCCGACCCAGATCGTATTCGACAAATTATCTATAATTTTATTGGTAATGCCATTAAGTTTACTCATGCTGGGTATGTAAAATTAGAAGCCATCCTCATGCAGTCTAAAAAGAGTATTAAAATTATTGTGAAGGATTCAGGAATAGGCATTCAAAGAGGTCTTAAAGAAAATTTATTTACACCGTTTACACAAGGCGACATTTCTTATGCCAAACAATTTCAAGGAACTGGGTTGGGATTGGCGATAAGTAAAAAATTAGTAGAGCTATTGGGTGGACAGATTGGTTTTGAAGAAAATTTTGAAGGAGCGTTTGCCAAAGGTTCTGTTTTTTGGATCGACATTCCATTTGCAGAAATTTCTGAAAAAGAAAAAAGCTTAGCACGAATTGAAACTGTGGAGACAAAGTCGATTGAAATGGATAAGCAATGTAAGGTTTTGGTAGCAGAAGATAACGAAGCCAATCAAGAGGTGATGAAGGCAATGATGGAGGAGTTGGGTCATGAAATGGTTTTATGTCGAAATGGTAAAGAAGTATTGAATATTTCGCACCTCAACCAATTTGATCTTATCCTTATGGATTGTCAGATGCCGATGATGGATGGTTTTACGGCGACAAAAAAATTGCGAGAACAAAAATTGACGACTCCTATAGTTGCTCTTACAGCTTATTCACTGGAAGAAGAAATTAAGAAATGTAAAGAAGCAGGAATGGATGATGTTGTTACTAAACCCGTGAGTATTGAAGTAATAGAACAAGTGATTCAAAAATGGGGACAACAAAAGCAGAAAAAAGAAAATACTGAAGAAGTTATCGACAAAAAAGCAGTGATCAATTTGAAAAAATTGCAGACGAGCAAGCGTCCAAATTTTGTGACAGAGCGATTCGATAGTTTTCAAAAAACAATTGTAGAAGAAATGCAGCTTTTGAGTAAATTGGTGCAAGTGTCCAATTTTGAAGAGATTGCGAAGGTAGCTCACCGTCTGAAAACATCTTCTGGAATTGTGGGAGCGAAAAAAGTTATGCTACTATGTACGCAAATAGAAGCAGAGGCTAAATCGCAATCATCCATCGAGAAGGTAAAAGAGTTAGTGAAAAAAATTCCAATCGCGTTCGCAGTTTTTCAAGAGGAGAGCCAGCTTTTTTTAAAAGATTTGATGGCAAGCTAAAAAAACTATCTTCCCGTCAATAACGGATATCTATAATAGGTTTTAGAATCCACACTATAATTACCAACATGAAATGCAGTGGCTAAGCGTTCTCTTTTCCATTGACTTTCTTGCCAGCGTTTAGAAAATTTCCAGATATAGTTTTCAAGTTTATCTGAATCCATATTTTTATATTTTTTAATTAAATAATGAAATGTTGAATGCTCATCCATTTTATTTTTAATAAAACATTCTTCAATATTTTGTAACAACTCATAAGGCATTAAATCTTTTTCATCTTCTTGGATATTTGAGAGAGGGCGAAGTTCCGCTGTGGGTGTCAATTGATTTACATAGGAGAGTGAATGAATGGGACCAAGGCCAAGCGTACATTTTTTTTCTGCCCAAATGAGCCAATGCCGTAAAAAATGTTTATCCACTGTTGCAATAGGGGAAAGTCCACCCGATGTATCACCATCCATCGTTGCGTAACCTGTCGAGGCTTCGCTGCGATTTGATGTGCAAAGTAGAATTTGATTTTTTAAATTAGCAACAAACCATGCGAGTGGAGAACGAGAACGTGCTTGAATATTTTGTAAAGAGATATCATCTTTTTTCCAACTTAATTTTATTTTTAATTTTTTTTCTATTTGTGATGTATAACTTTGAACAATGTCATCAATCGAAAAATTATAAAAAGTGGCTTTTAACTCGTGAGCTAATTTTTGGGCAGCCACTTCTGTTTTGGGAGAGTTATTTTTTGTTTTAATATAAACGCAGGTTAAAAATTCTTTAATCTGATTTTTAATTCCTAATTCTTGTTCAGAAAGAGCGAGCATTTGAGCTACTAATACGCTGACCACCGAGGAATCACATCCACCGCTTAAAGAAACCGTGTAACCTTTTGCTCCAGATTTTCTGAGATAATCAAAAAGCCCCATCGCTTCTGCTAATAAAAATTCTTCTTCAGGTAAATATGAAGGATATTGGGCGACTTCTATTTTATCTTTCGCTGAAGATAATCGTAATTTCTCACCAATAATTTTTAAAAGAGAATTATTTTTTAAATTGTTTTTAGCTTCTCCTACAGAGAGTTTCTCTGTTCTTACTCGTAAAAGATCAACTTCAGCAGAAAATAAATAACTTTGCTTAAAACCAAAACGTGGGCCTTGGGCGATCAGTTCACCCGAACTTGCGATCATGCTACCGCCATCATAAATAGCCCGCGACGCTTCAAGACCAATGGCATTAACATAAAGATAATGAACATTCATAGCACGTGATGCGTTCATAACTAATTTTTCACGATGCCGGTGTTTACCAAGAGCAAAATGCGATGCCGATGGGTTTAAAATAATTTCGGCTCCACATTCTGCATAATAGGCTCCAAGAGGTGTTCCGCCCCAGGCTTCTTCACAAATTTCGATACCTAATTGCACGCCGCCAAGGTCATAAAAAAAATCACCGATAGGAATTTCATATCCTAAAAAATTTACTTTTTCATGGTAGCCTTTGGGCCAAGCTGTGAACCAGCGTGGTTCATAGTGAATTCCCTCTCGTGCTAATACTCTTTTGCAATTAATGCCAAGAGGTTTTTTATTCTGAATAAGCATGACAGCATTATAAAGATGCCCACCATGATAAATAGGAAAACCAACAGCTACAGTGATGTTGGAGCATTCTTTAATAATGGTTTTTAAAATGGGTTCGACTTTTTTGATAAAATCTAAACTCAAAAAAAGATCTTCGCACCCATATCCGGTGATAACCAATTCTTGCAAGCAGAGAATTTGCACTCCCGTCTTTTTGGCTTGGCGAATCACGTTGAGGATTCTTTTTTGATTTCCTGTCCAATCGAGAGGGGTTTGGTTTAAACTGGCTCCAGCTATTTTGATCAGTTCCATAATTAGAACAATATTAAACCAATAAAAAAAAATTAAGTATCAAAATTATACTTTTTATAATTGGCAATTGCACAGCAAATCCCCTAAACTAAAGAAAAGCTCAAATTGGCTCTATTTTTGCAGATTAAAAATCGCTTGTGTGATGTTAGTGAAAACTAGCGTCAAATTGACCATAAAAATAAATAGAGGGAGGGGGAAGCATGAGCGTGCGATATGTTTTACTATTGGTAATTTCAACTGTTTCATTGCTGGGACTACAAAATTGTGAATCCAAGAAAGATAAATCATCATGGCTTGATGCTTTTAGTAATCGACCACAAAGTTATGATCGCTTTATTGCGATCATCAAATTATCTAATCCGCCTCTTTTAACCGCAGTTAAAAAAAATGAAGTAGGCGTTAATATTGTTGATGAAGATTTGAAAGAAATTCTTTTAAAAGAACAAAAAGATTTCATCGAATCGCTGCAAAAAATATCTGAAGAAATCAAAGTTGTTTATCAATATCGTTTTGTTCTCAATGCTGTTGCGGTGTCTGCTCCGCGTGCTCTGGAAAAAGAATTTCGTAAATTAACTTCCGTGGCGTTTATAGAGAATGAAAATCAATTTGAAAGATTGTTACCTGTTGCGACAGATGATAGTGAAAATAATTCGCAAGAGAGTTTTGAAAAAACTTCCGTGCAGTGGATTGGAGCTTTGGATGTACAAAAAAAATATAATGCGAAAGGCAAGGGAATCAAAGTCGGGGTTTTAGATACGGGGATTGATTACACGCACAAAATGTTGGGCGGTGTTGGCACTGAAGAAGCATTTACGCAAAATGATCCTAATGTACTTGAAGAGGGAACTTTTCCAAATAGTAAAGTTAAAGGTGGGATTGATCTTGTCGGTACAGAATATAATTCGGCATCACCTAATTTTACACAACATATTCCTAAACCAGATAACGATCCTATTGACGAAGGTGGGCATGGTTCTCATGTAGCAGGTTCGATTGCGGGATTGGGGGATGGAATAGAAACGTATGATGGAATTGTACCAGAGGCAGATCTTTATTCGATTAAAGTATTTGGTCGTGATGGTTCGACAGGGGATAGCGTTATCATTGCAGGTCTTGAATATGCCGTTGATCCTAACGGTGATTTTAATTTAGAGGATCAATTAGATTTGGTGAATTTATCTCTCGGATCAAGCTTTGGTATTCCGCATTTACTCTATTCAGAAGCGATGAAAAATTTGGTGAATGGTGGAACCATAGCAGTTTGTTCAGCAGGTAATTCAGGGTTTGTGCCTTATATTGTCGGTGCTCCCTCAACAACGACGGAGGCAATCAGTGTTGCAGCTTCGATTGATGGCATGGACCACAATTACAAATTTTCCGCAGTTAAATTTTTATCAGCACAAGATAATCAATCATGGATTACTGAGGCACTCGAATCATCATTCGGAAAACCACTTCGAGATATTGAGGCATTAAGTGGAAAATTAGTTTTTATTGGTTTCGCAGATCAACCGTTGACCAATGAAATGATCGAACAACTCAAAGGCCATGTCGCATTGATTGATCGTGGAAAAATTACTTTTGCAGAGAAAGTTCAGAGGGCTTTTGATGCAGGAGCGATTGGAGTCATCGTAGCCAACAATCAAGATGGAGATCCTTTTATTATGGGGGGGGATAAAAAACTAGATATCCCTGCGATCATGATTTCAAAAACACTTGGACAAGCTGTTAAACAAGCGATGGGTCATGGTGAAGTGACGATTGATTTCAAAATTCCAGAAAAAATTGAAAAGCCAGAATTGATCGACACACTCACCGGGTTTTCTTCCCGTGGACCAAGAAGTGTTGATGCTTTAATCAAACCTGAAGTGTCTGCTCCGGGGAGTGCAATTATTTCTGCTCTCATGGGTGGTGGTGCTAAAGGAACAAAAATGTCTGGTACGTCGATGGCAGCCCCGCACATGAGTGGTGCGGTGGCTTTATTAAAGTCCATTCGCAAAAATTTGAGTTCGGATGAAATTAAATCGGTGTTTGTGACGACGGCGAAGTTGATGAAAGATAAGACGGGTGTTTTATATCCTGTGAGTCAGCAGGGTGGTGGAAGAATAGATTTAGTCAAAGCAGTGGAAGCGAGTTTGGCATTTTTCCCTCCCACAATTTCATTGGGAGAGCTGAGCATTCATTCTAAAAAGAAAATGATGAAACAAATTTTAGTTAAAAACATCAGTGAGAACGCAGTTGATTTAAATTTGAATTCGCAGTTACCGGATTCGATAAAATTATTATCTGAGAAAAATTTTCATCTTAACGCAGGCGAAGAAAAAACAGTGAAACTTGTTTTTGAATTAGATATTACCGATATTGATTCAGCATCTAAAGAATTGGATGGTTATGTTAAATTTCAAATCAGCAATCAAAATGAGGAGCATCATTTGCCGCTTTTAACAGTCATTCATCGACTGTCGCATGTGCAATTAGATAAAGCAGAACTTTTTTCTGGATCGCATGAAGATGCAGAGGGATCATTGGTGGATGTAACGTTGAGTAATAAAGGGACTAGCTCAGGTGATGCTCTATTATTTAATTTACTGGCAAAAGATCAAAGAAAAAAAGTTATTGATGATATTCCTTCGCGACGAGGTGCGTGTGATTTGCAATCAGCAGGATATCGTATTTTACAAAAGACAGATTTGAGTGGTGAGAAATTTAATGCTATTCAGTTTGCGGTGAAACTTTACCACCCTATTACGACGTGGAATTTATGTGAAGTAAGTGTGATGCTCGATGGTGATGAAGATGGGGTTTTTGATCAAGAATTATTAGGAACATCTTTGGCAGCACTAACAGGTAATGATTCAATGGTAAGAAATTTTGGTAGCATTTTAACGAACGCTCATCAGATGCGAAATATAAGAAAAAATTTTGAATCAAATTTTCCTGCTCAAGATTCGGCAGATTATTTACCTGCCATCCTAGATTTTCAAGAATTCAAAGGCTATGAGCATTCGACGATTGCTATTCTAACTGCAAATCTTGCAAAGCTATCGAAAACATCCTCTGGAAAACTAAAATTCAAATTAGCTGTTGAAACTTTTTCTGATGATACGACAGCCCCAGAGGCGGATGACTTTTTAGATAAAACAGAAAACAATTGGATGGAGATTGGTTTGGATGAAAAAAATTCTTCATTTGTCGGAATTCCAGAAATTGTAACAATTGCTTCGAATGAAAAACAAACTGTGTCACTTACTAAAGGTGCTGGCAAAAAACCATTGGTGGTTTATATGCCACAAAATTTTACAGGTGAAAATTTATTGAATAATGATTTGCAAGAAAAGATGGTGAATATTAAGTTGAGTTTTTGAGAATATAAAAATTCTCAACTTGGCAGTTGCCCTGTCCTAACATACAACTGGTCAAGTGCCATTTTTATCATTTTATTTTCGCCAATGACCTGAGTCGTTTTTTCTAAAATGCTGATAGCATAGCGAGTGTCTTTTAATTCTAAACATGTATAAGTCAACCCAGAGATAGAGGAAAGATGATCACAATCTATTTGCACAGCTTTGACAAACCAATAAAGTGCTTCATCGAGCAATCCAACTTTACGATGGACCATACCAATTCCAACCAGTGTCAAAATATCTTGCGTGTTGATCGCTAATGCTTTCTTAAAAAATGTAATCGCTTCTTCATGGGATTGTGACTGTAGTGAAACATAACCTAAACCGCGTAAGGCTTTAAACGAATTGTTCTCAAATTTGAGAGATTCGCTATAGCTTTTCATCGCTCCTTCAAATTGCCCCAATTGATAATAAGCGTCTCCTTGGAGACAAAAAATATCGCTTTTGATTTCCCATGATGTAATTTCTTTTAATAAAATATCTTCGCAAGCAATCAGTGCCTCTTGAGGTTTTAAATCGAGCAACATTTTTTCGATATCCTTCATGGCTTGATCAAAATCAAATCCTCTCGCATAAATTTCTTTATTTTTGCGAATAAGACTGTCGATAAGAGAGGTGAAAATAGTATGAGCTTCTTGATAGGGTTCATTCTGTAAAAACTGCTTCGCAAGATTCTGACGCATATCAGGATTGCGGCAACTATTTTTATAAACTTGCTTGAGAATTTGAGCGAGTGCAAGATGATGAAAATCAAGATAGGTAATCGTATCTTCCGATTGTGTTAGAGTGTGAAACAAAGAATTTTCTTTCATGACGACGGGTGTGCCGCAAGCAAGAGAAAACTTTCCTAGCATCGGAAATGCTTCTTTCAAGGGATTGTTAATGGTGGGTGGTAGTATGACGAGATCGCTGGCACTGAGTAAATCGGCCAAAAAAGGTCGCGTGCTTTGATGAAGGAACATAATAGATTTACCGACACCCATGTCGAATGCTTTATATTTTAATGAATCGGATTCTTGACCTGTCCCAGCAAAAATAATTCTAAACTGTAACGCTTCTTGAAATTGATTGGTTAATAAATGCCTCAATGATTTGATGAGTTCATCCGGTGTATTATCTGGAATTAAATCTCCGAGGAAAGTTACGACAAAATCTTTTTCTGAGATTTTAATATAACGACGAAATTTTTCTCGCAGAGTAAGATCCATCTTAAATTGATGTGGGTTGACGAGGGGTGATTGCAGAATAATTCTTTCGTGAGAAACCTTTTTGCTTTGCAGTTCTTGGACAGCTCCTTCCGAAGTAGCGACAAAGAGTGTGGCTCTTTCATGAATATCAAATTGAATGGCTTGAATATTATTGAACTGAGAAAATAAAGTGCTATCAATTTTATGTGAGAGGCAAATCGTCGGAATATTATGTTTAGAACTAATTCGCATCGCTTGAAAGCTAGATAAGCTATAGTCACTGGTCATCACGATAAGATCGCTATCATAGATGTTTTTCTCTACATCCCGCAAATAACCAGGCATATCAGGAATATTGGGATAGAGTTTTAACTTAACATTGAGGAAGGAAGCATTATGTTGCATGAAATCAGAAATGGTGTGAACGGTGATATCGTAGAGATGGGCTAAGGAAGTAAACATATATAAAAGATCGAGGCTGTTTTCTTCCGAGGTGATAATGCTTATTTTTGATTTAATGTTCATAAAATATTTCTCTCCAATTATTTTAGTGAGCTAAATTTTTATCGCTCATTTGTGCATCAAATTGAAAACTCTCAAAAACTGTTTCTTTTAAATCGAGACTATCCACAACAAGACCAAAATCTATCTGTGGAGTGACTATTTCTGGTCCGGCGGTGAACGAAATAAAAACATCTAATTCAGAATGCCCTTTAATTCTTGAAATCTGATTTTCAAATTCATCGACGCTAATTTGTTCACCAGCTAAATTTTGTAAATCCAAATTTAAATTGTAAGCGGTGAGAGGGGATTTGTTTTTGAGATGTAAAAGTAACTGGGCTTTTTCTCCTGGTTCGACGACTTGAGAAAGATGACCACCTTTCTCATTAATTAATTTAAGAGAGGCTTCGAGATTCGGATAAACACCTTCTTTGATTAAGAGATTGAGCCTTGGAAATGGGATGTTGAGCATGTCGCCATCGACAGCCATGCCCAATTCAATTTGATAGTTTCCTGATTTCCAATAAAGCGGGATACGGATTTTAATTGTGCCATCATATTTTTGATTTTTACCGATCATCCCAACAAGGGATTCATAGGTTTCAAAACCATAAGATTCAGAGCGTACAAATATAGATGTACGATTGAGGTCAAACGAAGAATTATTCTGTACAGTATAAGGAATTGAAATTTGTTTTCCTGGGAAAGATTTAATGGGGACATCATTGGCTGTTGATAATTCAATGCGAGGTTGTTCTTGCAATTTTTTTCCAAGTGAGGAGTTTTCCCACTGAACACGAAAATTTTTATGAATCCATTGTTCGACTTTATGCGTATTGTTAGTGATTTCTTTTTTGAGTGAGTGCATGGCGAGAGAAACCCAATGACTTGATCGCCAAGCGGATTCAGGGAACGTGTTTGAATAGACATGAGCCAACTCACTCATCATAATTTTAGCAATTTTCAATTCATAATCAGGTGCATCATCATTTAAATAATTTGGCATGTTGGCTTCTTCAATGAGGTAATACCCGTCTAGCCATGGAGCCATTTCTTTTGAAATATGTTGATATAAAATTTCATCACCGAATTGACCTTTGCTCAAATGTTGGCGTAATGAAACTTCACTTTTATAACGCATGGGGCCGAGTAAATTCGTGTTTTTCGATTCTTTGATAATTGGCTGTACTTGAATATTGGGAATAATTCCTGTGTTCTGAATCGAGATACCAGAGGGTGTGTAATAACGAGCAATGGTAATTTTTGCGGCCATGTCTCCCGGCAATTCAAAAACAGTCTGCACACTGCCTTTGCCAAAACTTCGTTGTCCGATCACAATGGCACGTTGATGATCTTGTAAAGCTCCTGCAACAATTTCACTGGCTGAGGCACTATCACTATTCATCAATATAAATATGGGGAAATCAAGTTCGTGGGAACCTGCTTCGGCTGTTTCTAATTCCTCGTGACGTCCTTTGGTGCTGACAATGGTTCCTTCACGTAAAAACATATCCGAGACAAAAATTGCTTGATCCAGTAGGCCACCAGGGTTGGATCTTAAATCCAGAACAAGGCCACCCAATTTATTTTTTTTCTTATTTCTTAACTCGGCTAAAACTTCTTTCAATTCTTGAGCTGTTTTTTGGGAAAAACTTTCGACGGAAGCGTGGGCTAAAATATAATGATCGGTTTCAATCATTCGATGGGTGACGGAGTTGACTTGAATATTTTCACGCACCAAATCAAATTGAAGAGGGACTAAAGAACCGGGACGTAAAAAAGTTAATGATGCCTTGGTTTCTGGTTCTCCTCGCATTTGACTGACGAGACTTTCTAAGTCCAGGCCAAAGGTGCTTTTTCCATTGATAGATAAAATTTTATCTTTGGGTTTAATCCCTGCTCGAAAAGCGGGGCTATTAAGCATCGGTTTAACAACGGTGAGCATATGATTTCTGATGCCGACCAATAATCCAAGCCCACCAAAAGCCCCTTCTGTTCCCTGACGAAGATCTTTATAACCTTCAGGAGAGAGAATCGAGCTGTGTGCATCGAGTGATTGTAAAAGTTCATCCACAAAAAATGGGACGCCAGGTTGATCACCAAATTCTTCAATGCCAGGGATATTTAATTCTTTATAATGCTGATTGAGTAGGTGTCCAATCTCGACAATGAAGTTAGTGTACTGCTCTCGCTTATCGGGCCATGTAAGGGTGGATGCATAATTCCCAAAACGTAGTAAAACGATATTCTCTGTTTTCTGCCATCCAAGAATTCCTGCCTCTTGCAAATAATTGAGTGTGTTGGAAATTAATTTATCCGTAT
>CAZFSQ010000002.1:0-17775 GCA_964521975.1 uncultured Oligoflexales bacterium
CATAAGACACTTTAAATTTAATTTGGTGAAGGGGTGTATTAAGTTCGTCTTTGGTGTAGTAATCGACGTGGAAACGTGGTGCGAGAAATGAAGTTTTGGCGTTTCTTTTGTTGTGTGGGTTTCTTTCTTTTTATCGAAACTAATTCCTGGTCGTGGTGGATGTGGACGCCGGGAGATTCTGTAGATGACGTAGGTTATGCTCCAGAACAGCCTATTCCTTTCAGTCATAAACTCCACGCAGGGCAAAAGCAGATCCCTTGCGAGTATTGTCATTCATCTGCACGGCGTTCAACCTCAGCAGGTGTTCCTTCATTAAGTACATGTATGGGATGCCATCGTGTCGTGAAGCCGCAAAGTCCTCTCATCCAAAAAATAACCGAACATTTTGAAAAAAACGAACCTATGGAATGGGTCAAGGTTCATGACTTACCTGATTTTGTACGATTCAGTCACATGCCACACGTCAAAGGTGCCGGGCTTGCGTGTCAAGAGTGTCATGGGCCTGTCGAAACAATGGATAAAGTATCTATGGAGGCTCCTTTACAGATGGGCTGGTGTATTTCGTGCCACATAAAGCATCAAGTACATGCAGAACATCAGTCTTCTGGAAGTCCGACAAATGCATCAGGACATCCTAAGCAAAAGAAACCACCTACAGATTGTCAAACATGTCATTTTTAATAATTATCGAGAGTAACTGAATCATTATTTTTGACGGATGAGGAACTAAAAAGAAGATGGCACATGATATAAACCCTGAAAGTCACACGAAAGAAGATTTTTTAAACGGCATTAAACTTGATCACCATCCTAAAGAAGTTTGGATGGATGAGACAAAACCTCTTGAGGCTCCTGCTAAAGAATTTGTTCCTGGTCCTTTTTATATGTCAGCAGAAGAAATTCATCCAGAGCTTGCTGATGATTCATCCGAAAGTAAGGCAGATGGACAGCGGGACTCAGGAAAAGAAAAAACTCTTGCCGTGGATCGTCGTGATTTCATGCGAGCATTTTCTGGAGCATCGCTTTTAGCAGCCAGTTCATGTATTAGAAGACCTGTCGAAAAAATAATTCCTCAAGTTAAGCATGAAGCTGATCAGGTCGTAGGACAGTCTGTTAATTATGCAACAACTTGCGGAGATTGTGCAGCAGGATGCGGCATCGTTGTAAAAACACTTGATGGACGTCCCACAAAGATTGAAGGTAATCCTTCTAATCCTATCAGCCAAGGAGCTACTTGTGCTCTTGGTCAATCAACTCTGCAAGGTCTTTATCATCTTGAACGTTTGAAAAATCCAGCTATTAAAAAAGGCGGGAAATGGATTGATGTCTCTTGGGATGATGCCTATTCTCACATCGGCAAATTGTTAAGCTCTGCAAAAAAACCTGCCGTTTTTACTCATGGCAGCACAGGACATCGTCAAGATTTTCTCAAAGAGTTTTTAAAAACATTAGGTGGCAGCGAGGCTGATTTATATACTTATGATGGAAACCAGTTAAGCGGGTATATCGCCGAAGCTCACCGCATTGCTTTTGGGCGTTATGTTGTCCCAAGAGTTGATTTGCGTGTTGCTGAAAATATGGTTGGCATCGGTTCTGATTTTCTTGATGTTGGAGTTTCCAGCGTTTATTTTTCTAAGAGTTTTGCCGCTGGGCGAGCATTGAGAAACGGAACCATGACAAAACTCACTCAATTCGAGAGCAATTTATCGCTAACTGGATCGAAAGCTGATGCACGACATGTAATTCATCCAGGGTCAGAGACATTAGTAACCATGCTTCTTGTTCGCGAACTTATCGAAATGCCGAACAGCAAAGGCAGCTCTTCAGAGCGCGATGTGATTAAAAAAATAGGAGGTAAATACACGGCACAACTCGATGCTGGTTATAAAACATGTGGAGTTGAGCGAGAAGAATTCAAGAAAATTGCAGGTGAGTTGTTAGGAAAGCCTTCTGTTGTCATGTGCGGCGGAAGCGGTAATTTAGACGAAAATGCGACTCAGTTGCAGTTAACAGCTGTTATGGCCAATGTATTAATTGGAGCTTATCGTACAACCATGTTTATTGATCGCGGTTGGATGATCCCCAGTTTTGATATCCATTCCATCAAAAGATTTTTGAGTGATGCTGAAAAAATTGACGTGCTTTTTATTGCAGATTCCAATCCAGTTTTTTCACTACCCGAATCATCTGGATTTAAAGAATTGCTTAAAAAAATTCCAACGGTTGTTGTCATTGAGACAAACCCATCAGCTGTTGATGAGTTTGTTACTCATCGTTTACCGGGGAATCACTTCTTAGAATCTTGGGGTGATGAGCAACCTGTTGCTGGTTTTTGGTCGGCTCGTCAACCTGTTGTACGAACAATGTATGATTCAAGACAAGCAGAAGATATTCTACTTTGGGTTGCCGCTCATGCGAATAAATCTTTACCTTATAAAGATTATCGAACTTATATCCATAAAAAGTGGGCAGCTATCCATGAGTCCATTGATAAGAGTTTAAAGTTTGATGATTTTTTTGATTTAACTTTGCGTCGAGGTTTTGTTGGTAAACTTGATAGTCAGAGTGTTGGAAACTTATCTGATTTTTCTTCGTCGTTTATTTTAAATAATGTGAATGATGTTTCTTCTTTTGTTTTAGTTTCTGCACTCGATGTGCGTTTATTAGATGGACGCGGCTCGAATCGTCCCATCCTACAGGAAGTAGGAGATAGTTTAACAACGATTGCATGGGACAGTTGGGTTGCTATGAATCCTAATACTGCCAAAGAAATGGGACTTAAAAGAAATGACCTTGTCATGGTTAAAAGTCAGACAGGATCTTATGAAGCTGGTTTATTCCCTATGCCAGGTTTACATCCCAAAGTTATTGCAACACCAAGAGGTAATGGTCACTCAGCATTGAATGGTCAAATAACAGAAAATGTAGGTGTGAATCCGCTTAATGTTATTGGAAAACGAATAGAAAGTGCGACAGGAAATTTTATCACCACACTTGAACAAGTTTCAGTTACCAAGACAGGAAAAAAATATTCTCTTGCTTCCATGCAAAAACATAATGACATTGCGAATCGTAAAGACATTGTTAAAAAAATATCGGTAGCTGATGCAGCTAAAAACTTATCAAAAGCAAAAGATTTAGACACAGTTCCAGATTTATATCCAAAATTAGTTGAAGGTGATTATCGTTGGGGAATGTCGATTGATTTGACTAAATGTACAGGTTGCTCTGCATGTATGGTCGCTTGCTCACAAGAAAATAATATTCCACAAGTAGGTCGTCAGCAAATTTTGATAGGCCGTGAAATGCATTGGGTGCGACTTGATCGGTATTTTTATGGCTCATCTGATCACCCTCAAATTACTTTCCAGCCAATGATGTGCCAGCATTGTAACCATGCACCATGCGAAGCCGTATGCCCCGTATTCGCAACGACACATGATCCAGAAGGTTATAATGGTCAAACATATAATCGTTGTGTGGGTACACGCTACTGTGCCAATGCATGTCCGTACAAAGTGCGTCGCTTTAATTGGTTTACTTTCAAGTGGGGTGTCATCGGTGATGCTGAGCGTGATCGTAATATTCGAGCACTTAACCCTGATGTTACTGTGCGAACACGAGGGATCATGGAAAAATGTACCTTCTGCGTACAGAGAATTCGTGAAGCTAAACATAATGATAAATATTTGGGTATGCCTTTACGAGAAGGAACTATTAAGACAGCTTGTCAGCAAGTGTGTCCATCCGATGCCATTGTCTTTGGTAATTTAAAAGATCAAAACTCAAGAGTATCGCGTGCGAGAAAAGATCATAGAGCGTTTCTATCTCTCGGAGGTGCTCCAGATCACGGACATTATGGAATCAAAACATTACCCAATGTTAATTACTTAGCAGAACTTGTACATGAACTAGAAGATAGTACGGAAGGAAAACATCATGAGTAGTGGGGCAACAGAGTGGAAAAAAACAATCTCGGATGTTAATGATGGGATTTTAGTTAACCTAGAAAACCCACATCCATCTTATTATATAGCGTGGTTCATTTCTATTGCTCTAGTGTTGGTTGGAGCCGTGAGTTGGATTGTTCTTGTTACTTATGGAATGGGTCTTTCCGGTTTGAATTCGCCTGTCTATTGGGGTGTTCTCATCACTGACTTCGTGTTCTGGGTTGGTATTGGTCATGCAGGAACTTTAATTTCTGCCATTTTGTATTTATTCCGAGCTAAATGGAGAAACACAATCAATCGCAGTGCTGAGGCAATGACAATTTTTGCTGTTATCAGTGCTGGGTTATTTCCTTTAATCCACGTAGGACGATTATGGTTTGCAGCTTATTGGATGGCTCCATTACCTAACACGAATAACTTATGGGTTAATTTTCGTTCACCCCTCGTCTGGGACGTATTTGCGATTTCAACGTACCTGACTGTTTCTCTTTTATTTTGGTACATGGGTCTTGTCCCTGATTTAGCAGCAATACGTGATCGCGTCACAGGATTTAAGCGACTAGTTTATGGCATATTATCTTTCGGATGGAGAGGAACAGCAAGACAATGGAATCACTTTGAATCTGGTTACGGATTCTTAGCCGCTCTTGCAACCCCACTGGTTCTCTCTGTACATAGCGTGGTTTCTTGGGACTTTGCTATGTCGATTCAACCTGGTTGGCACACAACAATTTTCCCTCCTTACTTTGTAGCTGGTGCAATTCTTTCAGGCTGTGCGATGGTATATAACTTAGTCGTCCCCGTCAGAAAGATGTTTCGTTTGGAACAATTCATTCTTGAAGAACATTTGGAAGCATGTACTAAATTAATTTTATTAACCTCAACGATAGTGGCCTATGCTTATGGAATTGAGTTTTTTGTTGGATGGTACAGCGGTAACGAATATGAATGGGCTGTTTTTGTTAAGAGAGCTACTGGACCTTATTCATTTTATTTTTGGACTATGGTTTTTTGTAATTGCGTTTTCCCTCTTGGCTTCTGGTCGAAAAAAATTAGAACATCCATTCCTTGGGCTTTCACAATTAGCATTCTTATCAATGTCGGTATGTGGTTTGAGAGATATAACATTATCGTTTCAAGTTTAGTGGAAGATTTTATTCCTGGTTCTTGGGGACACTACGAACCACAACTTATCGAAATTTTGCTCACGGTGGGTAGCTTTGGTTGGTTCTTTTTTTGGTTCTTAATTTTCTGTAAATTTTTTCCCTTTGTGTCTCTTGCAGAAATAAAAATGATTATGCCAAAGCCGTTGCGTAAAAAAGAAGATCATCACTAGAATTCATCACGAGAAGAGGAAGAAAATATGAAACGCGGAGATAAAGGAATATTAGCAATTTTCAAATATCTTGATGATACAACCGATGCTATTAAAAAAATTAAAGATAGAAAAGATTGTGATGGCTTTGAGGTTTTTTCACCTACGGCCTATCATGAAATAGATCATGCTCTTGATTTACCACCTAGCCCTGTTCGTTGGTATACATTGGTGGGTGGCCTAACAGGAATGGTTACAGGCTTTGGTATTTGCCTTCTGTGCGATTGGGATTGGCCATTGATTGTCGGTGGAAAAACAGCGGGAATATATTCTTTACCTGCCTATGTAGTTATTGGATTTGAATTAACAATTCTACTCGGTGCTCTCGCAACTATTTTAGGAATGCTCATTCATTGCAAAATTCCGAACCCAAATGTTCGTGTGATGGATAAAAGAATTTTAGATGATCGGTTTGCTATTTTTATTCCTAATGCTTCTAAAGAAGGTGAACCATCCAAATTATTACAACAATGTGGTGCAGAAGAATTACGAATGGAGACTGTGTGATGATGACGTCGATAAAAATTGTGTCCATTACGATCGCGAGTTTTTTGTTTTATTCATGTGATAAAACAAAAAGTAAGATTCAATACATGCCTGATATGGCGGACAGTCCTATCACTAAGGCTCAGCGTTCTTTTGTAGAGCCGCCAATGTATAGTGTCCCTATGAATAAGGCTCTCTATCCGAAAACAGCTGAGGAAGCTGAGACATTAATTAATAATCCCTATACATGTAGTGATGAAGAAATAAAAAAAGAGGGAGAAAAAATTTTTGGAACTTACTGTATGGTATGTCATAGCCAAGATGCAAAAGGGCAAGGTTCCATTGGAGAAAGTTTTCCTCTCGCTCGACCGGACTTGACAGCTGAAAAATATCAAACACGAAAAGATGGTTTCTTTTTTCATCGTATTTCATTTGGAGTTGGGATGATGCCAGCTTATGGCGATAAAACATCTATACCTGAGCGATGGAAAATTATTTGCCATTTGCGACAATTGCAAGGGAAAGGTAATTAGACATGAAAGCAGATGATCTTTTTGAACAGCGGAATTTGTTTTTTCTTAAGATGAACCCAACCACACGGGGAGCCGTGCTGTTTTCTATGCTCGCTGGCCTGGCTGCTATTTCTGCTGGCATCGCTTCGGGAGAAATAACGCGAGTGTGGGGCAGTTTATTATTCAACATGTTTTTCTTTTTTACTCTTGCTTTGGGTGGAATGGTCTTTGCTGGAATGCAGGATGTAATTGGTGCTGTGTGGGCACGGCCTATCCGCAGAATTCACGAAGCCTTCGGTGCATTTTTACCCGTAGCCGCAGGTTTTTTTATTGTATTCCTTATTTGTGTGCGATTTAACATCGCTCATGCAAGTGAGCTTTATAGTTGGATTGTCAAACCAGAAATTCTTCATGGGACACATGGCAAAGAAGTATGGTTGCAGCCAGGTTTTATGGTGGCTAGAGATATTTTTGCAATTCTTGTAATTTTATTTTTTGTGTCGTGGCAATATAAGCACTCTTTAACCAAAGACATGGTTTATCTTGACGGAAAAAAAGAAGAAGCAAAAAAAATTGCCGAAGATGCTAAAGGACGCTTGCGTTATTTTAGTGCTCCGATTTTATTTATTTACTCCATTTGTTTTTCTTTATTAGGATTTGATTTGCTCATGTCACTTTCTCCTCTATGGTTTTCAACTTTGTGGGGTGGATGGCTGTTTGCTATCATGATGCAAACATTATTTGCTTCAATGCTGATTACCATGTTTATTATGAAAGATACTCCAATGGGTAACATCATCGGCCGACAACAATTTCATGATGTTGGAAAATTGATGCATGGGTTTACCATCTTTTTTGCATATTTAACTTATGCTCATATTCTTACTTATTGGTATGGAAACGTTCCAGAGGAAACTGAATATTTTATCGAACGGCTTCATGCTCCGTGGATCTATATTGTTCTTGGAGCACCACTTTTAAATTTTGTTTTACCTCTTTTTGCGATGATTCCGAAAGCAAGTAAATGGACAAAATCAGTAGCGACCCCGATTGCTTCACTCATTCTTTTCGCTCAGTGGTTAACATTTTGTTTAGTTGTCATGCCTTCTGCGGGTGAACATCATGGTGTATGGATTCCTTGGATCGAGTTTGGTATTTTCTTAGGGTGTTTTTCTTTATTTTTATCAACAATATTTTGGTTTGGTGGACGCTATCCGATGGTCAGTTTTGCTGATCCATTATTAAAGCAAGCATTAGAATCAAATCATTAATTGATATGATAAATAATCGGACCAAGTAAGAAACATAAAAATAGGATCACTACTAAAGGAAATTCAAACACAGGGAAAAAATCTAATCGTTGAGATGTGTTTTTTTCTTCCTCTTTTATTTTTTTGATTTCTTGTAATAATTTATTTTTTTTACTGAGCGATTGAAAAGTTTTCCCTGATTTCAATTCATTCAAATTCAGATGATTTGTCATGAATAAATCTTTAAAAATTGCGTTTTCATTTCGGGTACAAAAATAATTAAAGCTTTGCTTTCCTAAAATAGAATAAAAAATTCCTTGCATATAAAGTAAACTAAAAAAAAACGCCGATAATAAAAGCACGACATCCATATTATCCAATGTTTGCCAAAAATATTGTTCTCCTAAACTGATCACGAGTATCCAGCGAATTAAAAAACAAAGTATTAAAATCATGACAACCCGTAACATTAATGCAACAAACAATTGCAGGTTTTGTTCATGTCGAGTTATTTTACGATGAATTAAATGATTAAATTTTTCAAGATCACTATAAAAAGATTGACCGCCCAAAACTCTCTCTAACAAAAGAATTTGAAAGTCTGAATGAAGTTGTGGCCTTTGATAGAGACACATCTCAATATCTTTTTCATAGATAAGAAAATCTCGATGCAGTTTTTTAAACTGCCATAATCTCCATAAAAAAAATAAGATGAAAGAAATTAAAAACAAAAAGAGCATCGCTTCAATTTAGGACTGTTTTTATCTCAGTGACAGTGACATCGTGCTAGAAAGCGATCCCCAAACTGATTCCAAGCACTGGAAGCAACTTTTTTTCATACGGCTGAATGGCTGCATATGCTTTCGTCGAAAACTCTTCTTCTTTAGCCGCTTTTAACTCAGCTAATGCCCCTTCGATATTCACATCCTCACTTGGAGCTAGAATATTCGCCGTAACTTTGGTTGAAGAACTTACTTTAAATGGTTTCTCTGCACCTAAGTGAATAAGAAAATATCCATATTTTTTTTTAAGCAAAGCCCAACCTAAATCTAATTTGCCGTAGCTCGCGAGAGAAGAATAACTTGCCTTAAGCTGTAACTCTGAAGCTGTTTCAATGCGATTGTCGGCATCAGAACATGGAGTCGGTTCGGTAATCGGGCAGATATAAACAGGAGACTGAGCCGACCCGCTAAGTTTGAGTTGCCTTTGCCCAAGGCCACCTCGAATAAATAAACCATTAAAGAAAGGAAATGCCATAACATCAAACCCATAAAAGCTCCCCCACGTTGCAGTAAAATTCGCCTTAAACGCAGGATTGGCAACTTTAAATCCACTCTTAGACGAAAGATTATCATCGGGATATTCTACAATAATAGGAATTTGAAAAGGAGGTGAACCATAGATTCTTATACCTACGAGATCATTCCAAACAGAAAACCATTCGATATTTAAAAACTCAGGAATAGATCCATTCAAACCTAAATAATGGTTAAATTCATGTCTCTGTTCATTCTCTATTTTTTTTGTAATAGATTTTTTAATCTCTTCAGCAAAAAGATCACAGCAAAATGAGCACATCATAATTATTTTGATGATTTGATAAAAAATAAATAAACCCTTAAATTTTCCATAAATTAGAAAAATCTATATTAACCTTTACGCTCAAAAAATTAAAGATAAAGAGTCTAGCGACGATAATGAGTCATGACACAATTTTGAAACATTTTTTTGTTGTTGGTGTATGGAAGAAAAATTTAAAATCGTTCTTTTTCGTGATGATGCTCAACCCTGGGATGACGGCGTAATCGTCCAATGTATTGCTGCAAATGAAAACTTTGGCTTCGTATTTTGCAATACTATACAAGAAGCTGAAGAAGCTTTGGATAAAGATTTCCAAATTATTTCATTCGCTGGAAAAATCGCTGAACTCACTCCAACATTCATTTCATTTGCTAAAAAATTTCAATCGCTCGTTGGGCCTTTTCAAGAATTCCAAGCTATCATTAAAAACGACCCCTCACCTGAGTTGATGAATCAGCTTTTTGAATTCGGCATCGAAAATTTTCTCGTTGAAGAAACATGGAATGTCGATGTCCTAGAAATGGTCAAAAAAATTCAGGAAATGCTGTCCGATGCAAGTTCTCCCATATTTAAAGCAATTCACTTAGCTCAATCTGTCAGAAAAGATGATAAAAATGAAATCATGAAATACCAAAAAGAATTGCAAGAGGCATCCACCTACGATTTTAGAGCTGCCTATGCAAGCGGTAAAGCTGCTGAAGTCAGCGGCGATTATGAAGCAGCCATTCAATCGTTTAAAAATTCACGCGGTATCAATCGACTGTTCCGTCCTTCAGCACAAAGCTTAGGAGAAAATCTAATCATCACCGGAAAAGTTGATGAGGCGATTGAAGTTTTCAATGAGTTAGAGAAAACAAATTCTCAAAATCTTGACCGCAAAAAACAGTTGGTATCAGCGTATATTGAAAAAGGTGATTTTGATAAAGCCAATGAGTTTGCCTCTGCTATTGAAAAAATGTCACCCGAAAGTAACGAAGCCCTTGAATCAAAAGCTCTCTTACTTTTAACCTCTGGAAAATTGCAAGAAGCTTTTGACATGATGGATAAACTAACCAATATCGGACCCTTCTTCGCATCAAAATTAAATGAAATGGGAATTAAATTGTCACAAAGCGGTAAAGGAAAAAGTGCTTTAGCTCTTTATAACAAAGCACATAAAATTGTCAGGAGAGAACTTAAATATAAAATTTCTATGAATGCAGGTTTGGCTTGTTACAAGCTAAACGATTTTGATTTGGCACTCAAATATTTAGTTCGCTGCGAAAAAGAATTTGGAACCATGTTTCCAAAATTAGAAAAAATCATTCTGGCAGTTAAATCAGCTAAGAGTAAATCTGGTCAACAGGTTAAGCCAGATGATCAAGCAACCAAAGCTGATCCAAATAAGAAGGCGTCGTAAATGGCTGGGATATTTAACAATGAATTAAGAAATACATGTGCAGAAATCATTGCACATCCTGTCATCATTATTACGAGTAAAAAAGATCGCTCGCTTCTGATCGAGAGTATCCTTAGTAAACTAGGATTTAAATCCATCATTCTTGAAGCCATTCCTGATGTCGTTAAAATTTCTCAACAAGAATTACCTCATCTTATTATTAGCGATGCGATCTTAAAAGATGGCCATGCAGGAAATCTATTTGACAAGTTACAAGAAAATTCGTTCACCAAACAAATTCCTGTACTCGCTTTAGTGATTAAGAAAACCAAAGAAGAATTAAGCAGTATTGCTAAAAGAAAGTTTGCTGGATTTATCTTGGGCGATTTCGATGCAAAAATTCTCATCACCAAAATTAGAGAGTGTCTGGATAAAATGGGTAAAGTTTCACCCTTCATGTTGTCATGTGACCGTCTAACGTTCACCCATCAATCCCCTTTCAAAGTCGAGGCGACCATTGTCGGTAAATATAATAATCATTTAATCGCTCGTTCGATTACCGAACTCGATCCACAGGCAACTTTAATTGGCGTTCCTCGTAAAGAAGGAATGGATCAAATCATTTTAGCTATGCCATCCAATTTAAAAAAAGGGAACGAAATATTTAACCTCTTCCCACTCAATCGGCTAAATGGCAAAGGTAGAATGTGGGTTAATGAATTACCCGACTTTAATATTGACGGACAGGGTCAACCTAAAAAGAAAGTAACGAATAAACGCATTTTATTTTATGACCCTAATGAAGAACGTCTCAAAGGATTTAAACAGATTTTAGAAGGTTACGGTTTTGAAATTGTTCCAGTGAAAAATATGCAAAGTGCAGCTTCCGTACTCAATAGCAAGCCAGAAGTTTTTCCTTGTATCTACCTTCATGAATTATTAAATGATGCCAACGGTCTTATGTTCAAAAAAGTATTTGATGCACTTTCTCCCAATCAAAAACCAAATCTTTTAATTGGCACATCTTCTGTCAATGTCAAATCAACTTCTTCCATTCGTTATATTAAACGACCCTTCGGCTTGGGAGTCTTTGTTGAGACACTCGAATCATCCATTCAAAAACCAGAGCAAATTGCTGAATTCGCCAGTCAAGAATCAAGTCAGGGAGCCAATATCATTTTAGATTATCAGGCTCAGGCAGATTTATTGGCCATTGATGAAATCGGCGGGTTTTTATCTCTCAAATTTCCATTACTTCCCAAAACAAAAGTAAAAATTTCACATCCACAATTATTATCCGCATGGAATGGAAAGACCGAAATTTTTATTGAGTCCATTAAAGCCGCGAAACACAATCCTCATATTCACGTATGCCGTTTTAGAGTGTGTGAAGATGGGGTGTCTAAATTGAAATTCTGGGAAAAAGTATCCGAACAATTAAAATCTTTTGTTCAAGCTGAACCTACTCCTATAATTCCTCCAGTAGCACAAGAAAAACCAGAAATAAAACAAGAAGACATTCAAGTAACACCTCCCGATAACCCTGAAGGAAATTCTTCACCAGCTCCCGCAGCATAAAACGATCATTTCATGATAAAATGAAAATATGATTAAATTTTTAATCCCGTTATTTTTTTTCGCAGCCTCTGTTTTTGCTGATTCAACGCTTCCCGTCGGTGCTGTTTTTAACAATGGTCAGGGTGACATTTATGTCATTAGAAAAGTGATTACAGATAAAGGTGCATTTGGAAATGTGTATGAAGTTGTCGATCAGAATAATCGTATCTTTGCTTTGAAAGAATTTAGAACAGCAAATGCTTTTTCCAGTGCTCAAGACAATCTCATGCGACTTGAAACTGTTTTTACGGAACCTGGTGCTTCGCAATATTATTTAATTCCACAACGAACCGATGTGATGACGGTTTATTTTGCTGATCACTCTGAACGACGCGGCGTCCAAGTAATTGAATTGATGCAAGGAGATTTAAATGATTTAGTCGCTATCAATGATAGCAAATTAAAAGAATATACAGGAATGGATCGCCTCACTTTATTTAATATTGTCCTCACCCAATTACTTGATGGTTTCAAAATATATTCTAAAAAAGGATTCATCCATCGCGATATTAAACCCGAAAATATCTTATATAAATTTGAAGATGGAAAAATACAGATCAAATTTTCGGATTTTGATTCCATGATCCACTTAAGTCAAAGCTCAAAAGCAAAATACACTCTTACGCCTGCATATTTATCACCCGAAGCTATTGGTAGCTTTGTTGATAGAAATAAATTTGATGGAATTCCGACAGGAGAATTAATAGCATCAGATATTTATGCGATTGGACTAACTTTAGCCAGATTACTTTTGGGATATGACCCTATAACACATTACTTAAATGGTTCAGGACTAGAAATAAAATCAACTTCCGAATACCTAAAATTTGCATTTGAATTATTCGGTACCGTTGAAAAACAGGAACTGTTTTTACGTGATCATATTTTAATCCCTATCCAAGTAAAATATAAAAATATGCCAAAATTAATTGAGACCATACGTGAACTTTTACATTTTGATTATAAATCTCGTCTAAATTATTTTGGGAATTTAGTTGATTCTAATGATTTTCAAGAATGGAAAAATCAAAATTCGATTGGTGAAACTCCGACAATTTTACCTTTAAGAATTCCAACCCCATGTGAAAAGGCAAAGCAGCTTACATTACTTACTTTTGGAGAAGCTGCCTAATTTTATTTTCACCCCGTCAACACCATCACATCACCCCTGCTATTAATCGCTAGAGTATGTTCAAACTGAGCACTTAATTTTCCATCGACAGTTACAGCGGTCCAACCATCTTTCAAAACTCTGGTCCGCCAATGTCCCTCATTGATCATCGGTTCAATCGTAAAAACTAATCCTTCAAGAATACGTGCTCCTGATCCAGATTTACCGTAATGAGGCACTTGCGGGTCTTCATGAAATTGCCGACCGATACCATGCCCAACAAATTCTCGCACCACGCTATAATTTTTTGCTTCTACAAATTCTTGAATTGCAGAACCAATATCCCCTATTCTCTCGGCTCCATTTTTTACCGTTTCGATTCCTAGCATGAGAGATTGTTCCGAGCATTCCACTAATCTTTTAGCTCGACCAGGAACTTTATCACCCACATAAAATGTTCGCGATGTATCACCATGAAACCCTTTTAAGATTGTCGTAATATCTACATTAATAATATCGCCATCACACAGTTTTTCATCTTCTCGCGGAATACCGTGACACACCACAGAGTTAATCGACGTACAAATTGACTTGGGAAAACCACGATAATTAAGCGGAGCAGGGATGGCTTTATGGTCTAAAATAAAATGATGACAAAGATCATTTAATTCCAAGGTGGAAATTCCTGGTTGTACATAAGGAGCAATAAATTCCAACACTCGCTTTGCGAGTTGCCCACTCTCATGCATGAGCGAAATTTCATCATCGGTTTTAAGATACGTTGCCACTATTTTTCTTCTTTATGAACACGTTCTTGAATGATCTCTGTCAACCATCCAGGTTGATTGATGTCGATGCCATTGGCATATTGCTTTTTAGAAATGTTTAGCCCTGACCATGTCACACAACTTCGATGTTGCATAAGAACCGTCGCTTGTTCTTCTTCATAAAATTTTTCATGCACTTTTTGCAATAAATTAAAATTAGGTTTTTTCTCCGTTAAACTTAAAAAATAATTTTTCATTAAATGATGGGGATCTTCAAGATGGAAATACAAATACGGAAAAGTAAGAAAAACGCCCTTAATCACTCCATGATAATTTTTAGAATGATCTTTATCAATATTCACATCAATCCCCAACGTCGTCATCGCATCAGAAATTATTTTTTCTGTTACTCCAGCATTTTCATCACTCATGGTTAATAAATTCAATCTTGAATTTTTGAGCGGTAAAATTCTTGGTGTGTCATAAAACTTTTGTGCCCATCCTAATTCCATTAACTGTTTTTTACTTTTTTCTCCATCAAACGGTCGCACTAAAACTTTCTTATTATAACCAGGATGTGTTCTCAAAATAGGAGCAGAAACAAGATCACCCAATCCCCCAGCTCCCGTTCGCAATAATTCCCCTCGCGGGATAGATTGTGTAAAAATTTTTCTCATTGCGGAAGATTGCGTTAACTCTGTCGTCTGATTCCACTCAATCATTGAAATAACAGGAACATCCACCCAAGCATCACAAGCAATTTTTTCATCCGATAATCTTTGCCAAGGTCCACCATCATAGAGATGAGCCATAGAAAAATTTATTTGCCGTTCGTCTTTTTTGATCTCTTCTTTATACAAAACGTTTATTTTTTGGTTATGGTAAGTGCTTGCAAGCTCGTAACCCTGCTCATTGCTGTTCTCAATTTTATATTGCCCAAGGCATTCCCAGGATGGTTGATTTTTATTTTTTGTCGCTCGTTTTTTCCACGGTACAAGAAAATTAAAAACATATGGACCAAAAACAGGAGTTTTTTTCCAAACAATTTTTAATTTGTTTTTTTCTTCTTTTAAAATATGAAAAGGAATCGCTTCACCTAAATAATTGGCATTATTTTTTAAAAACTCTGCTAAATCATTTTCCAGCCATGTTTTTAAATCTTCTGTCGTCGCTTTTTCTCCACTCCACCAATTAAGATCCGATTGAAATTCTAATTCCCATATCAAATTGTCATGAATACTAATTTCACGGGATAATAATTCAGGACGTGATTCCCCTTTACTTAAATCTAATCGCGTAAGCGTGGGACAACCTAAATGATGAAATATGGGATCATCATAGTTCGCTTGCGGGTGCTGAGTAAAATCAATTGTTGGATAATACCAACCCGTAATCCATAATGTGAATAACAGTGTAGGCAAACGTGATTATACCTCAATGGTCGTCATGCTGAGAGCATGAATTTCGCGATGCATCCATTCTTTAACAGCCCCGTAGACAAGTTGATGCTGCTCAATCAAAGTTTTATCTCGAAAGGCTTTGGATTCGATCACCAGTTGCCAATGATCTCCCCCACCCGTTAAATCTTTCAGCTGAATTTTCGCATCGGGAAATTGTTCTTTTAATTTTGATTCAATTTGGTTTACTGTAAGACTCATATGTCAACACCCTTAAGCATGAAAAAAATAGTGATTGCTACTCATAATAATGGAAAACTCGCCGAGTTTAAACATTTTTTATCTCCTTATGTCCCACAAATTTTCTCTCTCCATGACTTTCCAGAATTAAAAGATAAAGAAATACCAGAAACAGGAAGCACCTTCCAAGAAAATGCCCTCATCAAAGCTCAAACTATATTTCAACATTTAAACATCCCAACTCTTGCCGATGATTCTGGGCTTTGTGTCGTGGCATTAAACCATCAACCAGGCATTTATTCTCGACGCTATGCCGGAGAGAATTCAAGCGATGAAGAAAATAATATAAAATTATTAAACGAACTTCATGAAATCAAAGATCGTCGAGCATATTTTGTCTGTGGTTTAGCACTTATTTTATCATCTGAAAAAATCATTTATATCGAAGAAAAAGTGGATGGAGTGATCTTGGATCAGCCCAGAGGAAAAAACGGATTTGGTTATGATCCACTTTTTGCATTACCTGAATGTAATATGAAAACAATGTCTGAATTATCACATGAAAAAAAACTAACCTTATCCCATCGCGGAAAAGCATTATGCTCTCTCATAAAAAAGTTATAGGAATCTTTGATTCAGGCTTGGGAGGTTTAACCATAGCCAAAAAAGTTTTAGCAACGCTGCCACATATTGATATCATCTATCTTGCCGATCATGCCAATTTTCCCTATGGCTCTAAATCAACCGAAGCCATTCAAAAATTTTCATTCGACAATCTTTCTTTTTTAGAAAAAAATTTTTCACCGGATATTTTTTGTGTAGCGTGTAATACAGCATCCACTCATGCCCTCGACCATCTGCGTCAAACATTTAAAAAACCTATCGTTGGTGTTGTCCCTGCTATTAAACCTGCTGCTCAAAAAACAAAGACAAAAGTCATTGCTGTTCTCGCAACCCCCAAAACAATTCAAGGTGAATATTTAGATGACCTCATTCAACAATTTGCCCAAGGCATCACCGTCATTCGTTGTGGCAGTCAAAAATTAGTCGAACTTTCGGAGAAAAAAATTCGAGGACAAACTATTTCCCTCTCTGAAATTAATCATGAAGTGGCTTCTTTACTCCAACACTCAGAAATTGACACGATTGTTTTAGGGTGTACGCACTTCCCCATTTTGCTTTCTGAACTTCAATCTTTTTTTCCATCTCATGTACAATTTTTAGATTCAAGCACAGCTATTGCGGAACGAATTGCATTTTTATTCAACGAAAAAATAGAAGCTGAAAAAAAAATATCTTGGGATCAATTGAATGACAGGATTAAGATTTTTCAGAATGAAAGTGGCCGGTTCGTTCCCTCACCATCTCTAATACCAAAAGAATAACGTCTTCAGCATTTGGTTTAGAATAATAATCCCCATCTGTCCCATAAGCAGAACGATGTTCTTTAGCTGATAGAGTACGCGGTTTAGCATCTAGCCAATCATAGGCATTTTGTTCTTCCAGAACTTTCTGCATCATAAATGCCGAAGCTCCTCCAGGAACATCTTCATCCATAAAAATAACCGCATTGGTTTTCATAATAGATTGCACAATTTTTTTCTCACGATCAAACGGCAAAAGAGTTTGCACATCCATTAATTCAACCTCAATATCAAAATGCTTACGCAAAAAATCAATCGCTTCTAACGCAATTCGGATACATGCCCCATAAGTTACAATCGTCAAATCTTTACCTTCACATAAAATTTCTGGCATTCCCAAAGGAATAGAATATCTTCCTAAATTACTTGGCATCGGTTCATTCAGACGATAACCATTTAGAACCTCAATGACCAAAGCAGGATCGTTTCCCTGTAAAAGCGTGCGATACATCCCTGCTGCCTGTGTCATATTACGTGGGACACAAACATGAATTCCACGACAAGAAGAGAGAATCGTCCCCATCGGAGACCCTGTGTGCCATATACCTTCCAGTCGATGTCCCTTGGTGCGAATAATCACGGGAGCCATTTGTCCGCCTCGCGTTCGATAATGTAACGACGCAAGATCGTCCGACATGAGTTGTAGACAATAAAGTAAATAATCTAAGTATTGAATATCGACAATCG
>CAZFSQ010000003.1:0-17398 GCA_964521975.1 uncultured Oligoflexales bacterium
GCTATTTCCCTAAACTCTCAGAAGGAAAACGATTTAACGAGTTACTAGAAAAATTACGACTGAAAGATTCTTCCTTGGGATTTTGCAATATTGAAAATAATTGTTTCACCGAAAGCATCTTAAACGATTTATTTCTTTCAACAACGCAATCAACTTCTCAAGATCGTGTAGATAAAATATATGTTTCGTTGGATACGCTCATTTTATCAAGTCGACGAATTTTGGAGCATTCACAAAAAACTGAAAATTATAAAGAAGAATACGGTATTTCTTCACTTTGGCCTTCTCATCGCTTTGGATGGTTCACATCTTTTAGACTGCCACAATGTGTGGTAGAATAGTTTAAGAGTCAGATTAAAAACATATTGCTTAACATAACGACGGAGATGATTTTATGTGGACGGAGTTAGCCTACTCATTTCAGCATGGTGATCCTTATGTGGTGGTTATTTTTGCTCTCGCATTTTTAGGTACGATGATTATTTTCGAGCGTTGGATGATGCTTCAATTTCTTTATAATATAAATTTTGAAAAATTTTTACTCAATCTCAAACGCATGGTCAAAGCTGAAGATTTTCACCGGGCGATGAATTTTTGTAAGGCAACATCACGTTCAGCCTTTCCTCTAGTGGCTTTAAAATCTTTGGAAGCAGCAGATACCGATCCATCCACTGTGCGAGGAGTAATCGAAGAAGAAACCATTAAGTTTTTACCTGCGATTGAAAAAAGATTAAGTGCTCTGCCCGCTCTAGCAACTCTCATTTTGTTGACTGGTGTTCTTGGCACAATTGATTCTCTGTGGGCGGCATTTCATTCGATCGATGTGTTGGATACTTCAAAAAAACAAGCCACCCTAGCTCACGGTATTGCTAGTTCACTTAATCCAACGGCTACAGGACTTCTTGTTTGCACTATTCTTTTAGCGTCGCATCACTTTTTAAAAGGGTTAGCCCTCAATGTTGTTGAAAAAATACATTACGGCGTTTCTGTTCTATCAAATTTATTAGTACCACAAGATGGACCACAAGTGGTAGCGGCTATGGCACAAACTAGTGGACCGGTGATGACGATGGATTCAGGAAAAGATTTTTCTCAAGACACGGCAGCAGCAAAGGAGGAGAAGCCTGATGATAGTTTCAATGACGCATCTGTCGAAGATATTAAGGATGAAGAAGAGATTATCTAACTCTTCTTGGTATTCTTATCTCATTTATATTACTCTGCTTGGAATTTTAACCATTTGCATTTTTTTGATGCGAACTGTTTTAATGACACAAGATTATCATATTGTGCAAACAGAATTACCTGTTGTCTTTAAACCACTCGAAAAACATAGTTTAGAAGAAAACTATTTGGCGAAATATGAAAAAATCACTCCTAAAACTCCCGTTGTTGTTCTGACTACAGAGGCTTTTTTCTTTGGCGATCTACAATCGTTTTCATCTGATTTTACTGAAGTGCGAGATAAGTTTTATGTACCCCACCAAAACCAACAACCCGATCTCGATACTCTTATTTCTCAAATGGAGGAGTGGCTTTCTTCAGACTCAAAAATTTCACGCCCTGAAATTGCTATTCTTGTCCCTACCGGAGAAATCCCCTTACCCATTGTGATTCAATCGTTAGCTTATTTAAAAAAATCAAGCCATTTGAAAAGAGTTATTTTAGGCACTGGAATTTTATAGAAGGAAAAATGAAAACAGTTTTTAGAAATAAAATTTTAGAAAAAATTCTCGAAATTAAAAAAGAAAAATTACGAGAAGGGCTCGATTGGTTTCCTATCCCGTTTTTCATTTCCGTTCTTATGGCCATGATTCTATTAGCTCATGTGTTCCAGGGGATTAATCCTCGCCTGGGAAATCCAGCCGCACTCATTACTTTTTCAAGTGAGCCAGAAAAAGAGGGGGCCATTTGGTTTTCCGTTTCCATGGAAGATCAAAAAAACATTTTAATTACAACTCGAAGTCGTTCTGTTTTTCGTTGGTCTATAGAAAAGCCAACACAAAAAGACGTAGGAGATTTTATTAATTATTTAAAAACACAAATGCTTAATGAAAGTATTTCTGTGGGGCTTATTGGTGATTCAACAGTCACTCAAACAACCGCTGTCATTGCTGCTGATCAAAATTTAAGTTTCAATCACATACGCCCCATTATCCATGCTCTAGCTCAAGCCAAGATTAATAATTATGCTTTTGAGACAGTACCTAATTAAAGGAAGCTAAAGGTTGAAGAAGAAAAAACAGAAACCAAAGATCAACACCTTAAGAATCAGAGTTCTTCAGAATGGTGAAATTATTTCTTCCGTCGCAAAAATTCTCAAAGGCAATGGTGAGATTTTTTTAAGTGCCCATCCTCACCGAGGAATCCATCTTCCTCATTTTAATTTTGTACGGGATATTCCTCTTTTTAAAATTGTTAAAGGAAACTTAAAAATTTCTTTAGATGAAACTAGTGATGGTTTTTATACTTCTAAAGGGGATATTCAAGAGTTTCGCGGAACCATTCTTGCCAATAAGGAAGAAAATGCACTTGCTGTAGGAGATTATGGGACTATTGCTCTTGGGGATTTAAGAATTGTTTTCAAAGTAACGGCGGAACCGTTGCACGAAAAAATAAAAGACAGGGTTCCTCTCACCCTTAAAAGATATCGTCGTTCACTTTTCGCAACATTTTTTGAAACGACTTTAGAAATCAAAGTTGGGTTAGCAAGCCTGGCTATTTGCCTATTTTTATGGGGAAGTGTTGTAGGGGGACTTTGGGTTCGTCCTGATAATCGGCCAAAGATGATGGAAGAATTATCGGAAGAATATATTTTACCGTTCATTGCTGAAAAACATCTTATGACTGCACCGGAAGCCTTACAAGGAAATTTAGACAGAAAATACTTTATCAAATCAACTATGTCTTTTTATAAATCCTTCACACAGATGGTATTAGGTTTTCCCATAACAGAAAAAAAATATATGTTCCCTTCATCTATAGAAAGATTCTCAGAACTCTATCAAAAAAGAAATGATGAAATAGAAAAATTATCAGAAGAAGAGAAACATGTTCTAGACAAAACACGAGAAGTCGAAGCTCTTTCAGTTCTCGCCATACCCGCTGTGATGGGAGATTCATTTGAGGGAAACTTGAGGTTATTAGTTGATAAGATTCAATTACTACACGGTAGCTTAGATGCTAACTTAGAAAAGCGAAGAAAAATCACGACGCGATTTAAAGAAGACCCCGAATATGATTATAAAGATTATAAAAAACCACAGAAATATAATGAAGAAAAGATGGAATACCTTTCTAAGATCAATGTATGGGAAGGTTCAACCGATGAAAATTTAATGTATGAGCAAGGGAAAAAATATTCTATCCAGGCGAATCAAATGCGAGAAAAAATGCATCTTACAAAAAATGATGCTAGTTTACTCAAAAATTTGAGGACCCCTATTTTGCTCCCAGAACTTTCATCTCAAATCAATTTTTTAGCGGAAGCTAATTGGGAAGAACTAGATAAAAAATTTAAATATCTACAAGCTTCTCTCTACGGTGCTCCTGATCCAAAGAAAATTAAAGAGCCCCTGACTGGCATTATTGATAAAGATCTCATAGAAAAAACAGTGCAAAAAAATAAATTTGAGTTACAAATCTGTTATGAACTTGCTCTAAGACGAAATGAAAAAACCGAAGGTGAGATGGAATGGAAATGGCGAATTGATTCGCGAGGAAAAATTTCCGAGCTTTCTATTACAAAATCCAATATATTAGACCAGGAGATGAGATCCTGCATCCAAGAAAAAATTGCATCTTGGAAATTTCCGCGACCAAGAAAAGGTAGTGTGGAAATTAGTTATCCGTTTCAGTTTCGTCCTGCCAAGGGTTAATATTGTTTCATGAAAAAAAAAATTGCATTCATTGTTCAAAGATATGGACAAGAAATAAATGGCGGTGCTGAATGGCATTGTCGGGAGTTTGCTGAAAGATTAACTCCTTATTTCGATATAACAGTGCTGACAACCTGTGCCCTAGATTATGTAACGTGGAAAAATCATTATCCTGTCGGTAAAGAAACCATCAACCAAGTTAATATTGTTCGTTTTTCAGTTCCTATTCCTAGACACCACACTCTATTTTCTAAACTATACGATCGGTTATCTTATTATCATTTTAATTTTTATAAAAAGAATGGAGCTATACTTTATTTAGAAAAATTATGGATGTATTTACAAGGCCCTTACTGTCCTAGTTTATTAAAATATCTGGAACAAAATAAAAATAATTATGATCTTTTCGTTTTATTTTCTTACCACTATTGGACGACCTACAAAAGTTTATTCCATGTTCATACTAAAGCTATTTTAGTTCCTACGGCCCATGACGATGCCTCATTTCAATGGCGAATTTTCGATCGTTTATTTTCAATGCCAAAGTATATTCTTTTTAATACAGAAGAAGAAAAAAAATTAATTGAGAAAAGATCCCTCATTCCTATCTCACCGTCAACTATTTTAAGTCCAGGAGTATCTTTTCCCCTTGAATTAGGCAAAGCGTATGATGGATTAAAAAATCCTTATTTACTCTATGTCGGAAGAATTGAAGAAGGTAAAGGATGCCAGTTTTTATTTAAAAATTTTTTACATTTTATAAAGAAATATCCCGAAAAAAATTTAGACCTTGTATTAATTGGTAAAGCTTCGATGATGATTCCCAATCACCCCAAAATTAAACATCTTGGTTTTGTCTCTGATGAAATCAAGTGGAGGGCGATACAATACACTCAGTGTCTTATAGTTCCTTCTCGTTTTGAAAGTCTTTCCCTCGTTGCCCTTGAAGCGTGGAGTCAAAAAATACCTGTCCTCGCTAACGAATCCTCTGAAGTTTTAAAAGCTCATTGCGAAAAATCTCTTGGCGGTCTTACTTATCAAGAAAACAATGAAGAAGATTTTTCGCAAAAACTTTTTTCTATACTCTCCAATAAAGAAATGAGTAAAAAATTGGGAGAGCAAGGATTTCTTTATGTCAAAGAAAATTATACTTGGGACAAAACGATTTCAAAATTAGTGTCCTTAATCAATACGGTCATAGATACGAACGGAAATTAATTTAGCAGTTTTATCTCCACATTGATCAAAACCAGTGATGGTGTCGAGAGTTTTAAGTACACGGCTGTTGTCCCCTTCTACACCAATTTTGATGGTAGCTGCTTTATAATCAATACTGAGATTTCGATCCATATTAGCATTGCTGGTGGGATCCAGCGTCATATCGAGTTCATCTCGCCATTTTTCTCCAGCATTGACAATAGGTAATAATACGAGAGTCGAACCCGTCGCCGTTGCATTTACACTTTCCGACTTATTATTCTTAGCAACCTTGGCAGGAAGTTTTGTCGTTGATGCTGGGGCTGGGACAGGCGACCAACTAGCTACCGCTTCCCACGAATCGGGATCTTTAACAAAAATGTCGCGATTGAATTCAATTACAATCTGTCCATTTTTATCCACAGATTGACCTTTATTGTTGGAACAACTTACGATGGATAGGGCTTGTCTTGCTAAATCTAAATCAATAGTCACTTCATAGTAAGTATCCGATACGGAAGCACCGCTCACTCCCAAAGTAATCTCATAATTTCCAGACACAGTTTTATCAAAATCGAGAGGAGGAATGGCAGACACTCTATAACGATGTCCTAAACTAAGTTGGGCTTTAGGAAAGGTTGCTAAACCTTTATTATCTGTTTCAACTCTTATCGGTAGAAGTCTAGTGTTCGCAGTATTTGCAAACACACCCTCAAAAGCAAAGTGATTTCCTCCGGCGATGGGTTCAAGGTCTACCTTTGCTTTTTCAATAGTTTTCCCTTCGCTAACTACTTTAACAACTAAATCCCTGCTTTCTCCAAAAGGAAATAAAACAATATTACTAATCACAGTCGGCAATGGAATTTCTTGTTCTTGGTTTACGTTGGCTGACGTAAGATGCGTTGGTAATCGTAGTGGGCGAGTAGAATCGACAAAAACAGAAGTTTCAAAGGGTAAAAAACCTTCGCGATAAACAAAAAGTGGATAGGTTTCTTCCACAGGTATTCCACAAATAGAATATTCACCGACAAGATTGGTGTCCCCAGGAATAAATTCCGCTTTAATTTTTTTACCATGAATCAATACAAAGACTCCTGAGGGGTCTTTAATATCGTTCATATCTATTCTTGCTCCTGTATAACCATTCAAAATGACCCCCTGAACGCATCCCGTTTTTATCCCATTAAAACCTTGGGGGCTTGATGTCGAAGATGTAGTTGTTTCTGGTGAGGGATTTATTCCTGTTGAAGCAGGAACAGTTGATGGATTCACATCAATACTATTGGAAGGATTTGGGGATGAAGATACGACAGGAACCATAGCTCCTCCACCCCCAGAATCTTTCTTAGCTGTAGAACAAGCATGAACAAAAAAATAAATGAAAGTAAGAATTAAACCTTTTAATAATAATTTCATAATCATTTCCCCCGACTGAATTTTAATGAACCAAAACCAATGTACTAATCGGGTTATTTATTAAAATTCTTTAGTTTTTTTTAATGCTTCATAAAAGGATATTTGAAAATTACTTTATCTCCTTAATAATACAATTAAAATCGCCTCCTTTTTACATAATCTAAATTTTTCTTCCCAAAATGCCGATAAAGGGTTATATGGCTTTTCATAAACTAAAAGGGAAGAAAAAAGAGGAAGGTGTTTTGTATGAGTAAACAATTAGAAAAAAATCAAATCCTAAAAGCGTGTATTTCTGCTTTAGCAACAGGCTTAATCGTAATGTCTGGTTTGACCGCATATTTTTTATTACTTAATAACGAACTTCAAGTAAGTAATTTAGAAATAAAAAAGCAAATGGATGCTACAAAACAAATGATTCAAGAGACAGAAAATTCTTTGAATTATGTGCAAAGTACGATTGAAAAAATTAATACCGAGAATAGTAAGCAAATTGTGACAATCCGAAAACATACAGGTTTGGAAACAGAGCTTGATATCGTTAATGGTAAAATTCAGCAGAAAATAAATTGGAAAAGAATCGAAAATAAAATCAATAACAAGAAAGAAAATGATTTAGTTAACAATTTTGAAATGAAAATAAATTTGTTAACTCAAAAAGCAAATCAGTTGAATTATAATTTGGATCAAAAAAATAAATTGGTTTCTAATTTACCATTGATATTACCCGTGAATGGTTGGATCAGCTCTCGATTTGGCGAGCGAATGTCTCCATTCACCGGACATGTAGGTAATCATAAAGGCATTGATATAGCTGCACCAGTTGATTCAGCAATTGTAGCTCCTGCGGATGGTGTCGTAGTGACTTCTGGTAAATGGGGAAGTTATGGTAAATTTTTAGAAATAGATCATGGAAATAAAATGACCACTCGTTATGCTCATAACGGAAAAATTTATGTTGTATCTGGACAAAGAGTAAAACGAGGACAACTTATTTCTCGCGTTGGTCTAACAGGCAGAACTCAAGGTGCTCACCTCCATTATGAAGTGCTTGTGTCTGGAGAACAGATCGATCCTGTCCAATTTATTTTCGATCCAGATAATAAAGATGTTTCGGCCAAGGATTTGATCAGCAAAGCTAATATTGTAGATTATCATGAAGAGTTACCTCTCGGTGGTGACGAAGATAAAGCATTAATGAGTACACAAGTCGAAAAAATAAATGTGCCCGATGAGAACTTAAGAGAGCAAAGTGAAGAAGTGACTATTTATAATGCTTGGAAAAATGAGACCACTACGAATAAAAATTTGACTGCCTCAAGTACTGAACTTTTAAAAGCTCCGTTGCTTAGGGATTCATCACAGCAGGAAAAAGAGAATACTAATTCTTCTGTTCTTTCGATGACAGCATCATCTTATATTTGGGGTTTTTGTTTACTTATTACATCTATATTTATTTTTATTTTCTTAATGGGGCATAAAAATTCTGAAAAAAACGATAAACAAATGGTCACAAATTCATTAACTGAAAAAAAATCTCTCTTCAAAAATAAAATATTTAGACTTAGTTCTTTTATGAGATAAATTTATATTTTTATTTATTTGACTTTAATTCTATAAAAACCATATAATTTTAGATATAAGTTCAATAAAAAATAATTCATAAAAAAAGGGAGTTTCCTATGAATTTGATGAGCGATTTGGTGCCACAGGCCCCAGGAGCAAAGATTAAAGTTGTTGGTGTTGGTGGCGGTGGCAATAATGCAGTCAATACAATGATTCGATCTCAATTAGACGGGGTTGAATTTATTTCAATCAATACAGATATTCAAGCACTAAGATCCTCTCTAGCCCAGGTCAAAATCCAAGTTGGTAAAGAGTTGACCAAAGGACTAGGTGCGGGAGCTGATCCTGATATAGGACGTGATGCAGCTCTCGAAGATCGCCACGAAATACAGGAAGCTCTTTCGGATGCTGATATGGTTTTTGTAACTGCGGGAATGGGTGGTGGAACCGGAACTGGAGGAGCTTCCATCGTCGCACAAATTGCTCGTGAACTAGGGGCATTAACCGTAGCTGTTGTGACTAAACCTTTTGATTTTGAGGGGAAGCGTCGCCGTCGCCACTCTGAGTTAGGCATGGCTCGTTTAAAAGAAAATGTTGACACACTAATTACGATTCCTAATCAACGGTTGCTTCAAGTGGCAACCCCCAATACGACAATGCTTGATGCATTTAAGATGGCTGATGAGGTTTTATTGAATGCTGTTAAAGGTATCAGTGACATTATTAACGTTCCAGGAACTATCAATGTTGATTTTGCTGATGTTCGCACTGTGATGTCCTCGATGGGAATGGCTCTTATGGGAATTGGTATTAAATCAGGAGAAAATCGTGCGATGGAAGCGGCAAGACAAGCAATATCCTCCCCACTTCTTGAGGATATTGATATTGAGGGAGCAACTGGAATTTTGATCAATATTACTTCGGGTCCGAATATTACTTTGATGGAAGTCAATGAAGCCTGCTCTATTATTCAAGAAGCTGCACATGAGGACGCAAATATTATTTTTGGTGCGGTAATTGATGAAAAAATGGGAGATGAAATTCGTGTTACTGTTATTGCAACAGGATTTGAACAACAAGAAGAGAAAGAAATTGAATATAAAAATTTCGCAACTTCTTCGTCAACTCTTTTTCAAGGACTAAATTCTCAAAGAAAAAAGGCGGTGGCAAATCCTCCACTAGCAACACCTGTTGTCACAGAAATTAAAACGATAGCAACAACCATTACTTCACCCGTAGTTGAAAATATTGAAAAACCAGAAATTGAAGAACTCACGCTATGGACAATGTCTTCAACAGAAGAAAAAATTGAAGATGATCTATCTTTTGAAAGTTTATTAAATGTAACAGTGGACCCAATCCAAGAACCGAGTAAAGAATCCTTTATCGAAGAGAGAACTATTTTAGGGGCCACCGCTGAAAAAGAAGAATTTTTTCCATTAAATAAAGATACCATCGAAAAAATTGATCAGCAGCTTGATGATGCATTAGCTTTGGCGGAAAAAATTGGTTCGATTTCAATTCATGAGACACCTCATTTTGAGGGTGAGTTGAAAACTACTACATCAGAAGAAGATTTAGACGAACTGGATGTCCCTGCATTTTTGCGAAGGGGAATCAAAGACCTTCCACTAGAATAGTAAAAAATAATTTTTTTCGATGGAAAAATTAAAAAAATCTCTTAACAGGAGAAAGCATAAACGATTTGATCATATTGATGGCAGTATTCCAGGAATATTAATCAATTACTCTGATTCATCAACCGTTCACGCCCATGCCATAGATGTGTCCAAAGAGGGTTTGGCTATTATCACTGAGAAACCGTTGACCCCTAATCAAGTTTTGGTTCTGACTTCTTCGGACCAAAAATATGAATTAATTGTGGCGAACTCTAATCCCGTGGATTTTCAAAAGCAAAATAAATTTCGTAGCGGTTTAAAGCTTAAAGATAATTCTAAAAACCTTCTGGAAGTATTTCAAAAAGAAAACTGTTTTATCGAAACAAAGACCGATAAGCATGTCGAGTTTATTTTTGAGATGAAAAAACCAGCTAAATAAGTTATAAATTTTATCTACGACCTCGTAGCTCAGCTGGATAGAGCATTGGATTTCTAATCCAATGGTCGCAAGTTCGAGTCTTGCCGGGGTCGCTTTTCTTCTTACGTTTTATTCTTTTAACCTCAAATTCATCGAAGCATCGCCAAACAAATGATAGGTTTCCCAATAGTATTTGCTTTTACCGGCTCCGTTATAATATCGCCACACTTCCCTTAGTGCGTAATCGGCAATTTGGGAAAATTTTCGTAATTTTTTATTTACAATTCCTTCCCACATTTTTACTTGGAGAATATCATCTTCATCCCAATAGGTGGAACCCATCGAACCCCAAAACATAATAGCTCCATTAGGGGCTGTTAACCATGTTTCAGCAAAAGATTCTTTTTCTCTAAAATACCCAGTAAGACAAGAGTTAGAGACAACAAAAGGCAAGTCTGTAGTTTCTTCTAAATTTTTAACATCGGATTGTAAAAACTTTGGTCCATCCCAAAAAGTAGTGTCCCCATGTCCTGCGTAATTGATAATGGCACGACCTTGGTTGAAAGACTCTATTAACTGCTCCGTATAAGTTGCGTAGGAGATAGCATAAAGTTTATCCCCCCCCATTTGTGGGTCATTGGGATAGGCCCCCTCAAAACCATTCGGCTCTGTATATTTTGTAATAATGAGGTCTTGAATTTTTTCTGTTCGTTCCCAAAAAAATAAATCATCAGAGGCAATAAAAGAAATTTGATTGAGGGAAGTTCGGTCCTGAAAATCATCACCTTCATAACGTATAAATTTTTTGAGCACAGTATTTAATTGTATTTCATTACGAGCAGCAACCCGGCTTATAGAGACATCGGGACCATTAATATCATCTGAATAAGAAAAGGAATCTAATGTACGGTAATAATGGTCGGTGATTCCTTTTTCCTCAAACTCTTTAAATGAACTTGCATTGATCGCATCCACATCATTTTCGTCACCAATAATTAAAATTTCCTCTAATGCTCCATCACTTAGATCATAAATTTTCTTAAGTTCTTTTTTATTTTTTTCAGGACTAGAATTTCCTTTAATAAGAACAGGCGTATACCCTTCGGCTTCTTTTCTATGCATATAGTTTTTTAATGCTTGTGAACCAAGAAATTTACTGCCTGATAAAATAGCAAAATATTTTTTATCTCCTCGTGGCTCACTTTTAGATGAATCTGTTACGGTAACTCGAAAATGCAATCTCTTTTTCATTTCACCGGAGACAGGATTATAGGCGACCGGAAATAGTGTGACTAAGTTTTGCGATTTACCTCGAATGGAGCCCGCTGAAGAAATTTTATAAGGGTCTTCGTACAAAAAATCGTTACTTTGATAGATATGCCAATTGAAATTTACTTCAAACTTTTTCCCACGGATTTTTGCTGGAGAAATAATGTTGGGTTTAACCATAATCGAAGTATCCGTCATGGAAAATCCTTGACCATCAGGAATAACCTGCACATCAACAGACCCATCAGCAAAAAAACTTACTGTAGGAATTTCTGGTTCCCCTTCTTTAAAGGCTATCCCCTCATATCCAGAAACACCGACTAATTTTAAAACTTTGTAGGTTTGACCTAAAACTTTAATGTCCTGCCAAACAACATCATCAACTCGGATATCGTAAATTGTTTGGTTTCCCTCTTGAATGATCTCTACGGCAGAAAAAGATAGGTAAGAAATAGAAGATAAAAAAATCGCAGCTGCGTTTTTTCTCAACATCACCATGATAGACCTCCTTGTCTAAATTGATGCTTTTACTGTTTTAAAAGAATCACTTCTCCCTGTGATAACTGAACTGGAATTTCTCCTTTCTTTATATTGTAATCTATTCCCGATAAAATGTCCTTATACACACCATCAGAAAAAGTTGAATTCTTGATATTGAAATTGTCAGAGCCAATACGAGGATTTTTTGACATAGCAAAAAATATTTTTTGCTCGCCTGCAATTCTTTCAAACGCAAAAATATCGTCTGTTTCATGGATGATGTGAGTGTCCCCATAATATAGAGCAAAATTTTCTTTTCTTATTGCAATTAATTTTTTGATCCACTGAAAAAGTTCCGAAGAAGTATCAAAATTTTTCATCATTGGTCGATTGTAAGGATCACCAGGATCATTCGGATAAAAAAGATCTTGTTCAAGTCCATAATAAATACAAGGGATTCCACGAGCAGCAAACCAAAATGCAATCATTTGTTTCATCTGTTGAAAGCTAACTCCTTCCCCTCGCAATCGAGCAAGATCATGATTATCAATAAAGGTGATGAGGTTTTTAGCATCTCCTAATTCTTTATCGTGCTCCCAAAATTCAGAAATTTTTTTATAACTCTCATTTTTTAAATAAATATTTTTTAATAAATAACGAAACTGAAAATCAAACATACTCATTTGGGTTTGAGTATAAAAATCTTGGGAACCTTTTTGTGCAATTCCTCCACCATAATATTCACCGATAATTTCTAAGTCATTCTTGTGAGAATAAAGTTTTTCTGAAAAGGACTGCCAAAAATTAAGCGGAACATGTTTTATTGTATCCATTCTAAAACCAGCGAGTTCAGGGAATTGATCTAGCCAAAAAAGATGTGCTCTCAAAAGATAATCGTTAACGAGTGGGTTACTCTGATCCAAGTCAGCAAGGCCGTCGAGAGAAAAATTTTCGACTTGAAAAGGATCATTATAATTTACAATAGAAGCAAAATGATGAAAAAAAGGGAAATAACTTTTTTCATGATCTGTTCTAAATAAATCTTCGGAATAACTTACGAGGTAACGACCTTTTTCAAATAAAGCCCCACGATGACTGATTGGAGAATTATGGACATCTTCTATCGGCAGAAGAGGTTCAATCGAGTTTAAATAATTGATACTGTCTTGCGTAGCATCAGAAGGGCTTGTGTGGTTCGCAGCCGTGTCGAGATAAATTTTGATATGGGGTTGTGCTTTTTGAATGAGTTCCGAAACGATTTTAAGATCGTCTTTACCCCGATCGGTAAAAATAGGGTTAAGGCGAAACCAATCCTTGAACCAGTAACCATGATAAGAAGTGATCTCAACTTTTTCACCCATACTATTTCGATAAACAGTAACGGGTTGATTTTCAAAAATAGGTGTAAGCCATAGACGAGTGATCCCTAGTTCTTTGAGGTAAGAAATTTTTTCAATAACTCCGCGAAGATCACCCCCCCAATAACGAAACCAATCCTTATGATCTGGTGAACACATGCGACTATCATAGAGACAATCATTTTGTTGATTGCCGTTATAAAATCTATCAACAAAAATTTGATAAATGATTTCATTACCCATATTTTTATGATCTACAAAATAATTGTACTGATGAGCATCGTGATGTTGAATGAATTTATTAACATGACCAAAATTTTCAAAATCAGCGAAGAGATGAAGTGAAGTGGCAATTAAGAAAAATAAAAAAAAATTACGCATAAGATAATTAAAGCGTAACAAAAACGAAAATTTGAATCTAGTGTTTTAGATGATTAAGCCACGGCTCAAAGATCATATGAAAAAGCCCCCCACAAAAGATGGCTTGAAAAAGCCCAAGCCAATAGCCATAGGCAATCATAAAATCTGTTTCGTAACTCGGAATTAAAAAGCCGGCAATGGTTGCCAAGCAGAGAAGAATAATTAATTGCCACGCACTTTTTTTGCCATATCGTTCAAAAACATGATGATAAAGAAAAACACCCACAGGTAACCTGTGTAAAAAAACTGCGAGTGATAAATAAGAAATTCCGATATCGGTACGGGAAATTCCCAGAGCAAAACCATCCATGAGAGAATGAATAAATAAACCGATGACAGCTCCTAGCACAGCCATTGGGGAAACATTTTTTTCTTGGCGATGCCAAAACCACTCGATCAAATTAAAAAAAGAAAACCCAATTGCAAGTCCCCATAAAGCATGAAAGCCGCTTAAAGCATAGCTTTGTGGAATAATATGGAAAACGATAACCCAAGCTAAAATAAGATGTAAAAGAATAGAAAACCATTTTGAAAAAAAAATTTGCGATTGAAATTTTTCATAAACAAATGGTGATAAAACAAAAATAGCAAGTGTGGCGACCAAATAAAACATAGTCGGTTATCATACTCAAAAACTAAAATTTAGACATATCTTTTATTTGCCGGACATCCATTTCAAAATAACAATATTTTGCCTCATTACAGACAAATTTTAAATGCTGACGGTCGATATTGATTCCTTGGTATTGATTTAAAAAATTTGTGAAGAAAGCGTCAATATTTTGACCATTGGTTTTTTTGATTTCAGTAAGAAGCTTTTGGGTTGCTTGATTGGTCTCTTGATTTAATTGATATTGAGGGTTTTCGAGTTTATGAGATTCAATGGACCCGTCGATACTTCCTAAAAGAATCGTTTCCCGAACCTCATCTTCAGGGTCATCTTCGATAGTTTGATTAAGGCCATCTTTATTCGAAAATACTTTTTTCAAAAGATAGGCTGAATAAGCGGGTGGACCATATTGATAAATCATTTGTCCCATAAACGCCATTCCTAAAAGAGAAAAAGTTCGCATACTCCAAAGAGCCACTCGATCATAAATTAGGTGTTTTTTTTGTGTCGAAAAAAAATAATCTTGATGCACTGATATTGCCTGGGCAAGACCAACGGTTTTATAATCACTTCTAAATTTTTCAATACTATATCGCATATTTTCTAAGCCACGTTGGGGGAAAACCATAGGAATAAAATAAAACCAGACAGGTATCTCTGCCGTAAATGGGATGCCAAAACGTGATGTCATTGCATTCATGACATAATCAAAACCTTGGATATAAATGGCATTGATTGCGACATTGGTTAGAGCAAATTCTATTTGAGGAATTTTTGCTCGCAGTTGATTAACTTTTGTTGAATAATTAGAGCGGGGTAAAAACCCAAGATCATTTAATGCTCCTTCTAAATTATTACTTATAAAGGCAAGGTGAATTCTTTCTTTCGCATATTCTAAAAAGTTTTCTCGTTTCTTTGGATTCATTCCCGATAGAGTGGATTCAAGTTCTTGATTCAACCGCTCAGAATTGGCTTTAAGCAACCCGGCTTTTAATTGACTCAGATAAATTTTTTGAAAAAATTTAACGAAAGTTGGCGAATAAAGTTCATTAGAGGTTTCCAATTTTTCAGCAAAACGAATGAGTTCATTTTTAGCCGCTTCTTGTGCTTTAGTTGGAACAGAGGAATCAAATTGTAAAATTTGTTCAACTAAAACAACTCCGCCAAGATGTTCAGACAGTGCCTCTAAAATTCCTAAAAACTCTGAACTGGTTTTCAAAGAGAAATTATTTTCAATATCACGGATTGATTTTCCGTCGCGAAGTGCGGAGAGAGTTTTTTCTTTCGCCGATAAAAAACTTTCGTGATCTAAAATGGATTGTGACCGTGAAAAAGGAATTATTTTTTTAATACTTGAAAGATTAAAACAAGACAACCCCCATGAGGGGGTTATCTCAAAAATAAATAATGATAGTAAGAATAGAGATTTAGTTTTTTGGGTCATCGACATCATTCTAGCATAAAACTAAAAAAAGGGATTTTGGTTTTGTTAAAAACAATTTTTAAGATCTAAATTTGGATTTAAGTTTTTTAAAAATTCGGCGACAGGCAGAATAAGTATGTTACCTCTTTTAAGCTTTTCTTCACCCCGGTAAAGAAAGATACATTGAGCAATGGGATAATCCGATTTAAATTCATGAAGACCTCGAAGGTCACTATCACGAATGTATTTTGAAGATTTAATTTCAAAAGCATACAATCCACTAGGACCATAAATAATCACATCGACTTCTACACCGTTTTGACTACGCCAAAAAAATAATTTATCTTTTTTATTTCTATAATCTACCCAAGCTCTCAATTGTTGAAGGATAAGACCCTCAAGAGCTGGGCCGGTAATGATGTGTGGATCATCGAGCGGGCCTTGCGGGCGGATAGATTTATAAATACCAACATCAAAATAATAAAATTTTTCATGTTGAATAAGTTTTCTCTTTGCCTTAATTAAAAATACGGGGAGCCGAAAAGAAAGGAGCACATCTTCTAAAATTTCCACGTAGTTTCTTACTGTCTTGGCATCCACTCCACAATCTCTAGCGATGTGTGAAAAATTTAATAATTGGCCGTGAGAAAAACTAATCACTTCAAGAAATTTAGCAAAAGTAGAAATGTGTCGAATTAATCCCTCAGCTTGAACTTCTAGTTGCATATAAAGAGAAAGATAAGAATCAAGCGTTTTTTGTTTTGATTTTGCTCCCCAGACAAGAGGCAACATTCCAAATTGTAATGCTTTATCGAGAGAAAAATCTTCACCTAATTCAGACGCAAGATACCCGTGAAGTTTAAGATCCAAGGCTCGACCAGATAAAAGATCCACACCCTTTCTTTTTAACTTACGAGCACTTGATCCTGTTAGAATAAATTGTAATTTTTTTTTCTTCTCAATCCAGTGATGTACAAGAGGTAGTAGTTCTGGAATTCGCTGGACTTCGTCGATGATCCATACTTTTATTTTTGGATGGGCTTCAATTAGTTCATTAAGTAACGAAGGACGAATTAAAAACTTTTGATAAGTATTATCTAAAAGTAAATCAATTAAATAGCCGTCTGGAAAAATTCGCTGAATGAGAAAACTTTTTCCTGTACCCCGTGGGCCGAAAAGAAAAAAGCTAGAGTTAGGGGGGTTAAAAAAACGAGAATACAATTCCCTTTTCTCCTTTAAAAACAGGATTTTTAATCCTAAAATTTTATATTAACATACTAATATAAAATAAAAAAATTATATTTAGTTTTTTTGGTAATGCGTCAGTGAATGGTGATTGACAAACCCCCGTCATCCCCAATGATTCGCGAAGCGAATCATGCCAGGGGATCTTTTTTTCTTTAATATTTTGCAAAATTATAGCAGTTTATTTTTTATTTTTCATATCTTGTTCTCAAGATAGAAACTTGATCCAATATTAGCTAATGAGATATTCATTGCTACAAAAGATTTACTTTAAAGATAAACAGAAAAATTTTATTCGGATAAAAAAACCGTCTTCATTTTTTGTCAATAGATCTTGTGGTGGATTGGCTTAAGAAAGCTTTGGATGAATACAGTAAAAATCATCTTATGGATCTGAGTAGTTTACTTCCATAAAGAAAATGAAAGAAAGATCCCCAGACGTCTGCTTCGCAGCCTGGGGATGACAGAGGATTTGTCAACCATCATTCACTGACGGGTTACT
>CAZFSQ010000004.1:0-17267 GCA_964521975.1 uncultured Oligoflexales bacterium
GAAGATCAAATTTATAATAATTTTATAACACTATTCAACTGATGCTGCTGTTGCGGCAATTGCTTTCAAAATAGCAACTCGTGGAAAGGGGTTCATATTAGGCTTGCCTGCCTTATCACGCTCTTGATTCACGGTTTGTAAAGCGATACCCCAATGGTGTGTTCCAAGAACACCTAAGAAAACAGATTTCATACCCTCATTCTGCACGTTTAATTTTCCAATTAAATTAGGCCAAAAAATTGTTTTTTCGATGCTCATCTGACTATCATTGAGTGTTAACCCACCACTGTTTTTGGCAAGGTCACGATAATTTTCAACCAGCATCCCTAAATCAGTGGATGGAAAATTGTAGCAATATGGATTTTTACCAAGTGATTCTTCAATAGGGTTTTTATAATCTGCCATGACCGCTGACAAAGAATAATAAGTTACGTGTAATGGAATTTTATGTTTTTGCCACCACTGGATACGTGATGAAGTTTTTAATTCGCTGGCAGCTTCGATAATTTTTTCAGCAAATAATTTAAATTTCTTTAGATTGCTGTTGTAATTAGCTAGCGGTGCCTTCAAAAATAAATCACTAGAACTCATAATTTGAGGGATAACTGCTCGCACATCTGTTCCAGCATTCATCTGCATCAATTCTTTTAGGCGTTCCATATTATTTATCTTAGAGACTTCCATTACTTTTTTAAGAAACGAAGTCCAACGGCCTGCATTTTTCAAAAGCAATTTATTTCTTTCGCCAGGTTTCGTCCAATGCTTTATCCACCAAGAATCAGTAGAAGAAATTTCGGGTAGAAAAACTAAATCTTTAAGTAAATTTTTTACTTCAGAGTTTTGAACATTTAATACCGATTTTGCTGTGTCCATTTGGTCCGCGAGGTTGGAGCCAAATACCACACCACCGAGAGAAACCATACCTTTAACATTCATGAGCCAAGTAGCTTTTTTATTGTCTGCTTGCGATAACATCTCAAGCCCTGTCATTGTGCCGCGAGAATAACCGACGAAGACAATATTTTTAGGGGTTCCAATTAAATTAAAAACTTTTTGCAAACGGCGATTATATTTTTGGGCAACATCTTGAATGTTGCCGAGAGATTCAGTGGACCACTTAGGCATATCAAGCAAAATATAGCGGACAAGAATTTTTCCTTCAGAATCAATAGAAGAAACTTTGACTAAATCATCTAGGGGTCTTTGTACTGTTCCGCTTTTAGGATCAGTATAGTTAATAGTGTTTAAGTCAAAACTTTCATCAGTTCCTTTTTTAGCCGCAGGAATTTTTTTCCATTGATCACGAAATAAAGATGTTTTTGTATTTACTACTTCATGAAATGCTTTAGTGTCAATAAATTCACCGAACACACCAGGGACAAGAACGATGGTGATTTCTGATTCGCTCAATAAATCATCTGTTCCGATGGGATCAATGTCACTGAGAGAAATTTTATTGGCGATGCCATTTTTATAAAGATCAATGGGTTGAAAAGATGCAACAGTTTTTGACTTAACAGAAAAAAATGTGGATGCATCTGTATCGGGTTCATCTAGTAGTTTCTCTGGAGCTAAATAAATCAGATAATCTTTGACGCGATTAAGCACATCATCATCTGGGATGACGGTTGTGTCGATGCTACCAAGAAAGTGTTTCCTAAATTCCAGAGATTTATTTTCCATCTCATCTGCGAATGAAAATTGTCCTAAAAGTAAAGTTAGCAAGCTAAGATTTAAAAAAATATTTTTCATAAAAATTGTCCTTTCGATTATTGTTTATTTCATCTTAAAGAAATTCATTTTTACCAGCGGGTTTGCTTGATCATCTTTTCCGTAAGAAGCATTACGATCAAGATTGAGAGTAAAAGTTTCACCAAAACCTGTGGTGCCATCGCTCCATTTTTTCTTAAATTGATAGTAAAAAATTCTTCTTAACTTCACGTTGTCTGCATTCTCGCTCGGAGATAACGATTTATTCATTTGCAATACACTAAATCCAAACATCGGGTCTTCCGATTGAGCGTTTACTTGCGAAGTTAATTGGGCCACAGAAGTGAGACGTAAAATAGCCAGTTCGCGTTTTGTGTTATTATTTTCAGGTTGTAAAGATCTTTGAAATTTATGTCCACGAGCAGCTAGATCCATAATTAGCTGTCCATCATCCTTTTCCGTAAATCCCTCAGAAGCAACAACTTCGTCACGACTTTTAAGAATTTTATTGATGGTGTCTTTATCAAGAGAAACTCTACCAGGAATTAACTCATGACCTTTCTGATAAAGTTCCGCAGAGTTGTAATGAGTGTGTCCAAGCAGAATTGTTTTGATACTTGGATGTGTCGCAATGAAATCAATAAAATTATATCCAGAATAGTTCAGATGATGTTCGGTGGATTTTCCAATGAGTTCCATGTCACATTTACCGCTAGGCAAAAGATATTTATTATTACAGTCATAATCACCATCGGGACGCATCCATTCTTGAAGACCATCGTGCATACATTTAAGCTGCATTTCTTCTGTCATCCATTCTTGATCGAATTTACAGATGATTTCGCCCTTCAAATAATTAAGGGCACTTTGTTTCATACCTTTGAAATCCACTTGCTTAAAATAATAAGGATAATCTTTACCATTATGTCCTCCGCGAGGATCGTGGTGTGCAAGAAGGATTACATCTTTATTAGCATTAAGCTCGACATCTTTTTTCATCCAATCCATTTGAAATTGAGACATGCCACCCCCGTAATTCACGGTGTACATCCCCCAACCATTTCTACGGTGTTGACGTAAATCAAAACTGTTCAAAACGACATAATGATTTTTACCAAAAGTAAATGAATAATGAAGTGGGCCGTATGTTTTTCTCCAGTAATTAAATCCATCATAGAGAGGAAAATTTTTGACGGTGGTTTTTTTCCAACTTTGAGCCACGGTTGATGCGGCTTTATCCTCCCCACGACGAATAAACTGACCTTGGAAAATATCAACGTAAAAACCTTTGGTCTCTTCTGTCTTGCTCATGAGATCTAAAAACTCATTGGCACGTTTTGGATTAACTTCTTGAGCCAATTCTTCAACAGACTTTTTAACTGTATTAAAAGCTGGAGCAATATGACCAAAAGACACATAGCCATCATGGTTTCCTGCGGTGAGATAGATAGGCATTTCAAGTTCTTTAAGAATATTTAAAATTCGATTGGCTTCGTTGAAGTATGTCGTAGCAACAGATTCAGGAGTCAAAGTTTCGGGTGAACCACCATTATGTAGATCGCCATTGAATGTAATAAACATAGATTTTTTAAGTCTCTTATCAGCACAACGAGGGCTTTTCATGCAGGCATTAACATGTTCAACAAATTTTTCTAAAAATCCTGCGGTTCGTTGTGTAAAACTTTTTCCCACGGAAACCTGAGAATCAGTCACATTTAAAACATAATATTCTGTATCATCCGTAATTTTTTCGTCGATAACTTTGACGGCGTTAAACTGAAATTCTTTTTCAACTAACTTATTGTTTGCTGTAACCTCAATGCGTAGATCATAAAAACCTGAAGGGATTTTAGAAAGTGCTGATTGATTAAAAATCAATTGCACGGTGCGACGTTGATCCAACTCAGCAACACCTGTTTTGTTATGAACCTTAATTGCGGAAGGAACAATTTTTCCAGCGTCGTGGTGAATTAAAAGATTGGAATAAAGTTTAGATAATCTTTCATCTTTGGGTAGAAGATAAGCATTAATGTTAGTGGCATTAGGTTGAAGAAGTTGTTCTTCTAGTCGGAGTACAACATAAAGTGCATCGCTTGAATCCTGTTTAACGTAGAGATTTGGGTTTCCAAGTGTAGGATAAATGAGGCGGTTGATAGAGTATGAATTATTGTTTTCAACGCTAGATTGGATGGGCATTAATTGATCAACTTGTGTTGATTCAGCATAAAAAATATCTGGAAGAATATATTCGCCAGTAGCCGTTTTAATTTCCCATTCGTTATCAATGTTGGGTTGTGATGAGGGGTCTTCTAGGAGAGCTTGAATTAAAGAATTCTGGTAAGTTTGTGATCCGCAATTAAATAAAAACAAAATAGTGAACAATAGCGGTAAGTGTGAAATGTGCTTCATGTCAAAACTCCTTTATTGTTAAGATTTATTATAAAATAATTTTATATAATATAAAAAAATAATAAAAAATTCAACAATTATTCGTTTTTATTCTTTAATATTAAAGTTAGGGATATTTATATAACTGTCAAAAGGTGGGGGAGTCTCCCTTTTCCAAGGAAAAATACCCATAGATTCGATGGATTTTCTAAATGCTGGGGATTGTTTATTCCATGTATTTTTATGATAAAACGTTAATTTTTGATGAGGAAATGCTTTGCGAATAAGAAAAAGTTGTTCAAGGGTTTGAGTATTATTTTTTTTTAGCATAATCACAGAACGATCCGTTAATTGTTTATGCAGTGTGATGTAATAAAAAGAACGCATCATCTCATGACGACTAAATCCACATAATTTTAATTTTTCAAAAGGTAAAGGTTCTTTCGCTAAGAGTGAAAAACATTCTTGCGGTACTTCAAGAGAGCACGGCATGGCATGATCAATGAGTGTCATGATATTTTTCTGTGCATCGAGTTTAATGAGGGGTCCATTAAAATATTCCTTGTCAATGACAGCTTGTATGGGGAGAATGATCGCAGGTTTATCAGGAACAAGTTGCGATAAAATCCATGTCAACGGAAAGGGTGTAACCGTATTCCATTGATATTGTACAAGAGTAAAAATTTTATCATCTTGTGGAGGAGGAGAGTTATCAATACCTTTGGAGAAAATATATTTCATTCTGTTGCTATACTATAAAACAGTTATGAGTTTGGCAAATACACAAAAAGCAGGCTTTAACGATGTGGGTTTATCTTGTTAGGGCGTGACGCATAAACCTTATTCTAATTCTTATTAAATTTCTTCCGATAAGAAAAATAGTTATTGAGCGGATTCGTTCAATGATTTTAATTTTTCTATGAAGAGGAAATCACTTTGTCGCAAGAATTACTCAAACCCGATCATCAGGTTATTGAAGAAGCCAATAAACTTATTTTTGTGCATCAATATGAAAAGGCATTTGAGCTTTTACGTTCGGATCTTAGTAAAAATAAATCGTATCGCGATTTAATTCATCTGCGAATGATTGAGTTGGCGATTAAATTAAATACGCTGGAGCAGCTCAAAAAAATAATGGATAAAGTAGCCAAGAAATTAGATCCGATACTTTATCAGGTTTCGATGTCGCTTATTCAATTGCATGAATCGAATCAAAATTCCCAACCCGTTTTAGATCAACTGCAAAAAACATTAAATGATCTAGGTCCAAGTCCTTATATTTTTTATGCCCTTGGCTATGGCTATGAGTCGATAGGGGATATGGATCGAGCGTTGAAAAATTATCAAGAATCGTTGAAGTACGAAAAAAATTGGTATCCAAGTTACTTTGGGTTAAGTCAAGTGTATTACCATCTAGGCAATGAACCACAAGGAGACCAATACTTTTATTTATTTGAGTCCTTTGCTCCATATAATGTGTACGGTAATTATGAGACGCATAAAAATTTGTGTGAAGTTTTCATCAAAGAAAAAAGATTTTCTGAAGCTAAAGAAGCTGTGTCCACTCTCGTAAAATGGTGGTTGGAGCAGAATGGATCATGCCCCCCTGAAGTGCAGGTCTTTGAACACATCATGCACGCAAAAATTAATATGGAATCAAGAAAACAAAAAGAATCTAAAGAAAGTTTTGAACAAGCAAAAAAAGTTGCTCAATCAATTTTAAATAATCCTGAGGAAAAGGATAGCGTTCTCCTCTATGTGGCTCGTTTATTTGAAGACTTCGGTGATTTAAATTTTGCCATCCTTTTTTATAAACAAGTTGTCTTGACAGCGGCGAAAGATCCTTTACTTGCTCAAAAAGTCGGTGCTCATCTTCTCGGTAAAGGTGAATACGCTCACGCCTTGCAGTTATTTGAAATTGCCTATGAGAAATGGCCCGATCATCCCGATATTCGTTTTTGTAAATTGATTTCTAAATTGAAAATTAAAAATATCAATATTGAAGAATATCTCATGACACGAGATCAATTAAAAAAAGGCAGTGGCTCACAAGATCGCGTTGAAGTTTTGTCAGCACTTCATAAATTACTCGCCATGTTTGATGAAGATTCAGATGTTCATGCAGATTTAGGAGACATCTATTTAAAATTAAATTCCAAAGAAAAAGCAGCTAAACATTTTGAGCGAATGTATGAAGTTGATCCTAAATCATCATCCACATGTATTAAATATGCTTCCTATCTAATTTTTCAAAAAAATAATTTTGAAAAAGCGTCTTCTGTACTCAAAAATATTATTCAAAAAGAATTTCTTGCGAAGGAAATTAAATCCGAACTGCATTGGCTACAAATGCGTCTTTTTGTTTTGAAGAAAGATTATCAAGCAGCACTCGAAATTATTCATCAAGCTAAGATGGAAGATCCGTGGAATACGTCCTATCTTATGATGGAAATTATTTGTTTAACGCAACTCAAGAGCGAAGGGCAAGATCAATTAGAAAAAGCTTTTTATGAGTTTTTAGAGAATGGAAATTTTAAAGTTGATTGGAAAGTGTTTGATGAAATGACGCAACAAGTATTCGAGCGTCACCACTTGGATTTAGCTTATCATCGTTCCAAGCTTTCTTTTTTATTTCATCAACAAGAGGAGGAGGCTTCGGAAAAGTTTATTCACGCAGCGTTGCAGTTTGATCCTAAAATTGCTCGCAGTGAAATGCTGAGGTTATTGAATACCAATTATGACTCAGCAAATATTTATTGGGCATTGGGTCTACTGTCGAAAGAATTGTGGAATTTGCAAAATGCGATAATGTGGTTTGAAGAGGGATTGCGACATCATCATTTGAGGAGAGATCAGAAAAATAAATTGATGCTAGAGTTAGCTGATACGTTAGTGTGGAATGATCAAGAATTTAAAAAAGCGATTGAGTTATGTAAGACATTGCTTGAGCAAGAAATTCGTCCTGAGATGGGCAATCGCCTTCATCAGATCTTGGCTCACGCCTATTTAAAATTAGGTGAAGTAAGAAAGTCAGAATTATTTTTAGAGCAAGCTGAAAAAAGTGATTCTTTTGAATCGCAGTATATTCTTGGTTTAATCTCTTATCGCAATGGCCATATTGAAGCGGCAAAAAAAATATGGAAACCGCTGATCTCTTTGGTCTCAAACAACATTAAAGAACATAATATTAAACAAGAAATTTTAAAATTTTATTTTGACAAAGCACCTTATTTTAATGTCTCTTGAGCAAGGTGAGTTTTACGGTAATTACCCCACATAGCAAATCCAACTCCCGTGAGAATAAGCATATCAGCAACATTAAAAATGTTGGTTCCAATGGGACCGTAACCGATATACATAAAATCGACCACATATCCATAAGCAAAACGATCCACGAGATTGCCAAAACCACCACCGACGATGAGGCCAAAGCCTAAATGTTCTTTCGTATTCATTTCTTTTCTGTGAATCCAGATATAAATGAATAGTCCACATAATAATAAAAAGGGTCCCCAAGTTAAAAAGATATCTCGCCATATCGCAGCAAAATTCTCACCAAACCCGCCCCACGCTCCGCGATTTTCTGCATAAATAAAGACAAAGATTCCCCAGAGATAGGAAATAGGCTGATGGCTTTTTAAGAAATAAACGGCTAGCTGTTTGGATACTTGATCCAGAATAAAAACACTTAAAAGTGCGGTGAAAAAATAGATTAAATTAATTTTCAGGCTGCGGTTTTCTAGCATTATTTTTTAATCTTATAGAGAATTGATTTACTATGCAAGGGTATCTATATTTCATAACATTAATTGCGTTTATGACGACCAAACGCTAATATGGTTACATGAGAAGAATTTTTTGGGAAAGAAAAATATTATCTTTAATAGAAGATCGGTCCATATTGTGGATAGCTGGGGTACGGCGTTCAGGTAAAACAACACTTTGTAAAAATTTACCTAATATTCAATATTTTGATTGTGAGTTACCCAGAGTCAGAGCTGCTTTAGAAGATGTTGAAAACTTCTTAGACAGAATCGAAAAAGGAACCATTGTCTTAGATGAGATACATCGCTTAACGAACCCATCAGAAATATTAAAAGTAGCGGCAGATCATTATCCAAAAATAAATATCATTGCGACAGGATCATCAACACTAGCGGCAAAGTCAAAATTTAAAGATACTCTTACGGGAAGAAAAAATGAATTGTGGTTACTTCCATCTATATTTCAAGATTTAAAGGACTTTGGGATCAAAGAAATAGACACTCGAATTTTAAGAGGAGGATTGCCGCTTTTTTTGCTTTCAGAAAAATTAAAAGATGAAAACTATCTTGAATGGATGGATAGCTATTGGGCAAAAGATATTCAAGAGTTGTTTAATATTGAAAAGAGAGCAAGTTTTATGAAGTGCATTGAATTAGTGATGCGACAAAGTGGTCAATTATTTGAAGCTCAAGCTTTTTCATCTGTCTGTGAAATATCACGACAAACGGTGCAAAATTATTTATCGGTTCTTGAGATAACGTGCTTGGTGTCGATTTTAAGACCATTCAGTGATGGATCAGCTATTGAAATTAAATCTCAGCCTAAAGTGTATGCTTTTGATACAGGTTTTTGTTGTTTTTTTAGAGGAATATCTACCTTAAGCAATGAAGATCGCGGTAATTTTTTAGAGCACCTCGTTTATGGCGAACTCCTTTCGATTTTTTCCAGAAGTCAAATTTTCTATTGGAGAAATAAAAGTAAATTAGAAATTGATTTTGTTGTAAAACCCAATCGTTCTAATCAACTTGTTGCTATTGAGTGTAAGTCTTCTTATAAAAATTTTTCACCCGATGCTCTTTATTCTTTTCGAGAAAAATATCCGAAGGGTAAAAACATTGTTGTTGCGTTTGATATAAACAAGCAAGTTATAAGACAATTCAAAAAGATTGATGTTGTATTTTGTTCTCCTTGGGATTTGATTCAATTACTGTAGAACTCAAAATCAACTTGACCTCTCACGAGACTCAATGCAGAATTTGATGTTTAAGACAAGGAGATAAACCACACATGGCACGAGTATCTGTAGAAGATTGTTTGAACGTATTAGAAAATCGTTTTGCTTTAGTGACGATTGCAACGGATCGCACACGTCAATTGATGAATGGAGCTGATCCTCTTATTAAAACGAAGAATAAAGAGCATGTCACTGCGTTGAGGGAGGTTGCTGAAGGGAAGATTGTCCTAGAGACACCAGAAGGGCATCTTGAGTTTTTGCAGAAAAAATTTGACCCGATTAAAGGCTAGTTGTTAAAAGTTAAAACGATCCAACAAAAGCTTCTTTTTCTTTCGCCGGTAAAATCCACTCGCTAACACAACGTTCCATGATTTCATCCGCTGAAATAAATTGTGAATTAAACCATCGTTCTTTTTTGAGAGCTTCACGAAGTTCTTGGCCGAATTCGATTTCAAAACCCTCGGCAATGGCTTCGCGAAAATCTACCATATCCCAAGCCAATGAATTTTCTTCATACCTGCGACGTTGATAGGTTTGAGCCACCTGCATCAGATCGAAATCAAAATGAGCTTCGATAAACAATCTGGTGAACTGATGAATCGCCTTTTTGTTCTTGTCTAAATACTTTTTTCTTTGCTTCTGTTTGAAATCATGAAATTGAATTAAATTACTTTTTTTCATAGCACCCTCCTTTCTCAATTTCATCATATCACCCCTATCGGCAGATAGGAAAAAAACTGTAGTTTAATTTTAAGTTGAAACCCTTGAGCGACAATTCGGCTGGTGCGTACCAAAATAAATAATAGTAATTACAGTATGTTATAAACTATTGACATGACTATCCATTTCCTATTAGCTATCCTTATGCTTTTTACATTTTATATAAAACTAAGGAGGGAACATTGAAAATAAAATTATTCACTAGCAGTATCTTATTTTTATTTTTTCACTCATTAATGGCATTAGAAAATACGAAAGTGTTGCCCAAAGGGCGATATTCAGTTCGCTATAATCACCATCATGCGGAAATTTCAGATGGGACGGATGCTTCAGGTATGAAGTATAAACTCGCAGAAAAGCTTTCTAAGAATATTACATTCAAAGATTTAGTAGGGCAAAAAAGTGGGTTAGAAAAAACGTATGTCGAAACATTTCTATTAGTGAATGGCTATGAAGGTAATGAAAAATTATTAAATTTTCAAGCGGATTTGAAAGCTCATGTTGATGTATCTGTGCCGAGTCTTTCATATGGAATTACAGATCAATTAACATTGGCTCTCTTCGTCCCAATTTATCAGGCTCGCACTCAGGTGAGTGTCGGTACAAGTTTAACGGATATAGCCCATCGCTTTGCCAAGGATTTGTCTGAAAATAATCAACAAGCAAGTCTAAGAGAGTTTCAAAACAAAATGAATCAAGCATCCTTGATGTTGAATTCTGCACTGCAAATGCATGGCTATCAAAAATTAGGTGAATGGAATAAACAGGCAATGGGTGATTTAGCTCTAGGAACCAAATGGAATTTTTATCAACATGAGTATTTTAAAGGGGCGACATTGGTTGGGTTATTTGCTCCAACAGGACGACAGGATGATCCAGATAATTTGATAGATATTGGATTTGGTGATGGAAGTTGGGATGCTTTTTCTGGATTGATTTTTGATCAACCTCTTGGCTTGGGTTTTACCCTTAATGAATATACAAAATATAATTATCAATTTTTATCTAAGAAAAAAATTCGTGTCCCTGAGGAAGAAGCTGATTTACTCAATGCCAAAAATAAAAATTTGCAAGTGAAACAAGGAAATATTTGGGAATCGGGAGCATCCATTCAGTGGCAAGGGCAATCAAGTTTTGTCAAAGGGTTGTTTACTGGGGTGGGATTACAGAGAACGGTAAAAGAAAAAGATAGTTTTTACGGAGTGACTCCTCAGGAAAAAAAATGGATTGAAAAAAATACTGATTCCGCTGTTCAAGGGTTAGATTTACAAGTTGGTTATAACGGGATCAGTGCCTATTTAGATCATGAAATTCCATTCCCTTTTGAAATTTCTTTGGGACAATTAAGGCATTTATCCAGTAAAAATTCTCCCATTAAAAATATTTCGCAATTTGATCTGAAAATGTTTTTCTAGTTTGTAGGAGTAACGCAGATGAAAATTATTTTTATTATTTTGGTATTTATTTTTTCTTGTTCACGTCCGCACACGGAACAATTAAAACAAGATAAAATCAAAATTGATTTAAAAAATCGAGAAACACCAGAGGGAAACCAACTCGTTTCAGATAGAGAAGAACTAAAGAACTTATATTCAGGAAGTCTACTTGTGTGGAATGAAGAAACAATTATTCCAAGTGATCTGGCTCAGGTTATGAAATTAAGTGAGGTGACACAACATAAAATTGTGGATGAGCATCTTTATGATCAAGAAGTGATGCAGCCGTTAAGGCTAGATGAAAAACGGCTAGCGATTCAAATTGAAGAGTTGCAGAAAGAACTCAATCTGAAAAGCTTTTCAGTGAGATTTACAAAGGCAAAAAATTGGTTAGCAGAGAAAGCTTTAGATGAAAATACACAAAAAATATTAGATCAATATTGTGATGCGATTCTTTGGCAATTTACTTTTTCTGAGATGATTGCCAATGGAATTTTTAAAGAGAGACCTTTTCCTCTCGTTATGTGTGAAAAATTTTATGAGGGTCGTAAATACTTTTTGGGATCAGCTTGTGCGGAGGATTCAAATGGAAAAAATTATTTTCAATGTCTATTTCAAGAAGGGGTTTTATTGACTTCATACACAAAAAGATTAAAAGAAGAACAATTTGAGAGTTTGAAAAGTATATCTTCAGAAGATTGGCTTAAGGCATTACAAAATATTGATTGGCGTGTTCGAGTTCCCAAGATCATGAACATGGCTCTTATTCTGTGGGGAGATGGGAGAAAAATTGATTTGCGTTATCCTGATAAAAAATCAAGTTTTGGTGCAGATGCTCATATAGATGAAGCTACTCCGCAGTTGATGATCTCGGCCGTTGCAAGTGAATTACAAAATGAGGTGGATGAGCATTTAAGATTAGCAGATGGTTTAAATGATATGCGAAAAAAACTTAATTTATTTAAAGAGAAATTAAATGATGAGTTATTTAATCGCCCAAAATTTTTAAGTGGTAATGTGACTTGGGTTAGTGATGAGCTGGCTAAGCAGAGTTTTATGGATATTATCCAGGCTCAAGATCAAGAGGTATTGCAAGAAATAAAAAAATCAGAAGAACAGTTAAGTGATAGTAAGAGTGAAATTAAGTTAAAGTTAGAGAGTAAACCAAATGGCGGCGAAGCTTTGCAAGAGCAAGTAAAATTTATTAACGATAAAAAATTAGCTCTTGCAAGTTTAACAAGTTATTTAGAAGTATTTTCATTAGATGAGAATAAGCAGTGCTGGGTTTTGAAATTTCAAAATGCTCAAGATGTTTTTATTGGAATTATTGATGACCTATATTCAGATGAAGTACTAAGCCAATGTTTTGAAAAATCGCAGTTAGAAAAAAAACAATTTCAGAGAATGGAAATTAGTGGTGATGTTGTCAATGGATATCAATTAAAATTTTTATTAGAAACACAGAATTTAGAAAAGAGTGGTTGGCAAAAAATAGATCTTAATTCTGATTTGCAAAAAGATTTTAACGTGATGAATTTCGAGCAAGATAAAAAATTAGAATTAGTTTTAGAGCTGAATTCATATCGAGTTCAAAATACAGCTCTAGCCTTTCGTGGAAATGTTTATCTTGCTACGGAGCAAAATAAACTAATCGGAAGTGTCGGTTTCTTGGCGAGTATGTATTGAAGAATTATTTTTTGGTCTAGGTCTTGGTTTTTTCTCTACATGTTCAAAAACTTTTTCAATACTAAATCTAATCAAAGGTCTTATTGTTGCTGAAGGTGATGGAAAATTATTCATTATTTCAGTATGAGTAGGTTGATGTGTTGGCAATGGTTTAATTCGTGAACGATTGACTTTTACAATAGTGTCAAATTGTTCTAGTTCTGAATTTTCAATAATAGTTACCTCTTCAGGTTTTAAACGAGTACCATCTTCCAGCACGATGTCATATTGAAATTCATAGATGGGTTTCTTAATTTTCACTCCGTGAGTATTTTTCCATTCGCAAGTATAATATGCATTATCCGCATCTATCAAATTAGGATCATCGACAGCAAAGCAACTTAGGTAGGCTCCTGTGATATCTTCGGGTGGGGTTATATTTTCAGTTTCTTGATTATTTTCAATGACAGGAATATTTTCATTTTCATATTGAGAAGATGGTTCAGAACTAATTTTAACATTTAATTTTTTGCTGCTTGTGTTTTCCTTATCTGCAATAAATTGATGGTCAGAGCAGTTCGATAGAGTGAAAAAAATGATAATGAATAGTTGTTTCATAATCTATGATCTCCTTATAAAATACTTTTCGGATTTGTTAGATGAATTCTTAAGCATTTTTGGTTTTATTTTTATAGATGGAAAAAACATATGAAATATTGGTTATTTAAGTCAGAGGCAGATGTTTATTCAATAGATGATTTAAAGAGAGATCGCGTAACATTTTGGGACGGCATAAGAAATTATCAGGCGAGAAATTTTCTGCGTGATCAAATTAAAAAAGGCGATCAAGTTTTTTTCTATCATAGCAACTCTGAGCCACTTGCAATTGTGGGAATTTGTGAGGTTGTAAAAGAAGGTTATCCTGAAAGCGATCCTCAAAAACCTACATGGTTTATGGTAGATGTAAAATTTGTTAAGAAATTTAAAAATCCTATCACACGAGATATTCTACAGAAAAATAAAATTACTCAAAAGATGATGCTTCTTCAAAAAGGATCACGGCTTTCGATTCAGCCTGTAACGAAAGAAGAGTGGGAAAGTGTACTTAAGCTAGAATAATATCTTTAATTTCAGGAAATTTTTCACGTAAAATAGGAGCAATGCCATTAAATAATGTCATTGTTGAAGATGGGCAACCGGAGCAACCACCATAAAGCCGTAGGGTCACGACACCATCATCAACATCAATCAATTCACAACCACCAGAATGCAATTCTAGTTGGGGGTTGATTTCTTTTTCAATAACTTCTTTGATTTTTTCTAACATAATTTATTTTTTGGCAGTATTAGGAATTCTTTCTTCAATAGGAAATAGCGTATAGCCTAATGTAACTGAAGTAATAGATTCTGGTAAGTCTTTATCGACTTTATATTGAACATCCATAACTTTCGACTCGCCTGGAGCGAGGGTCTGTTTCTCAAAACAAAAGCAAACGAGTTTGGTAAAATGTTTAATTGCCGCATCTGGTTGAATACGATGAGCTGCAATTAAACTCTGAGGCTCTTGTGTCAAGTTAGTGAAGCGATATTGCATGGTGTTTACTTCACCTCGCTTAATACGTTCTGCTGGTTTGAGTGGTTGAAAAGAAACCGGTAGTTTCTCATCGACTTTACCCCAAAATTGAATGATGACCTCTTTTGTATTTGTCGTGGTTTCAACAGCATAAGAATTAAAAGTTGCGGATATTAAAACAAGAGATATCAAAATAATTTTTTTCATCTAAAAAACTCCTTTTTGCCAAAAGCTATCCAATAGTAATGCAATAAACACAAAAAATAAATAATGACATGAAAAACGAAATAATTTCATCGCTCTTTCTCTTGTTTCGATATGATTGTCTTTAAGACGTAAAAATTTAATGTTTTTAATTAAAAATATGACGGTAAGTAAAAAAGAAAATAAAAGCGTAAAAAAATTATATCGACCGTCGAATAAATACATCAAAGGAAAAATAGGAAGTAAATAAAAACAATATTGCACCATCAATTTTTTTGTTTCATGAACACCGATGACAACAGGCATCATAGGTAATCCAGACTTTTTGTAATCGTCTAAGTAATGAATAGCCAATGCCCAAAAATGAGGTGGGGTCCATAAAAAAATAAAAGCACTCAAGAGAAGGCTTTCAAGGGAAGGATAGCCGAGAACTGCTGTTGCTCCGATGAGAGGACCAACAGAACCAGCGATGCCACCAATGACGATGTTATGTGGTGTGTTTGGTTTTAGCCAGAGGGTATAAAATGAAGAATAAAAAACGTGAGCAAATAAAGCAATACAAGCGGCAAATACATTAAGCTTAACGAGCATCAAAAGAAAACCAGCGAACCCCATGCCACAAGAAAGAGCTAGAGCCATTGGAATGGTAACTGTGTTCTTAACAAGGGGGCGACGAGCTGTGCGTGACATTTTTTTGTCAGTAGAACTCTCAATAATTTGATTTAAGATGCCCCCGGATATTGCTAAAAACATCACTCCAAAAATAAGTGCTGTAAGTTCGTCAAATGTTGGAAGTGTATTACTTGAAATGAGCCATGAAGGGATCATGGTCAATGCAACAAGAATTGCAATGGGAAGTTTTAACAAAGTGATAATGTCTAAAACTTTTTCTTTAAAAATAGGTTTTGCGTTTAGAGTTTGTTCCAATTTAGTTCATTGCTAGTTGTAGGGTTTTTCTCGACAAACAAATTTACATTATAATTCAATTCAATATTCGCCATAGCAGTTAATCCAAACATAAGTAATCCATTAGCTAAATGAAGGACAGATGCCCAATCGGGTAAACTGCCGTAGACATTAATAACACCTAAGATAACTTGTCCTGCAAGCAACCATCCCAAATATTGTGAAGTTTTTTTACTCCAAAACGGCAAATTAGCTTTAGCAAAAAATGGTAATATAAAAAAGACAAACCCCAGTAGAATAAATGCAACATAACGATGCAGCATTTGTAAAGTGACATGAAATGTTGCAGCTGGCCAAAACATTCCATGGCAGAGGGGAAAATCAGGGCAGGCCGTTCCTGCTCCATTGGAGCTGACCATACCGCCTAAAACCATTTGTGTAAAAATGAGAAAGAAAAGAGTAAAAAAAGTAAATTTGATTGTTGAAGGAATAATGGATGGTGAGGGAGTGGAGTCATCTAAAAACTGATATTGGTAAACTTGATAACTCATCCAACATAAGACTGCAAAAAGAAGCATGGCATTTACTAAATGGCCAGCAACAATTTTAGGATCAAGAAGTTTTAAAACAGTTAAACCACCTAGAATCACCTGCCAAGCTAAGAGGAATAAGACGAGATAAAAAGTTTTAGCTAAAAAAGATTTTAAGTGTTCGGTTCGTAAAACCTTGAATGTTAAAAAAATAACAAGCACAGAATAAGTACCTGCAAACAGTCGATGAAACCATTCGACAAAAATATGGAAATCAAATGACGGAATGATCTGACCGTAGCATAAAGGCCAATCAGGGCAAGCAAGACCCGAATCAGTTGCACGGACAAGAGAGCCGAGCACCATGAGAACATATGTGGAAACTGTAACGATGATAAAGTAAGGGAAAAGTTTTTTTGCTTCGTGTTGCAGAATAAAAAAACGGCCTAAAGCGGAACGATCTACCATGTCTCTGTCCAGCCCATCCATATAGGGAAATATACACACAAGAAAAACAATACAGGAAAAGCAATCATGATAACAGTGAGCGATATCCATCCATTTTTTTCCAAAACGGCATGGGGAGATTGAGCTTTTTGTTCATGATGGCAGCAATTGCCTTTATGATTGTGAGTGTGCTGATGAGCTTGATGATGTTGTTGTCCCATTGTCTACTCCATTATTTTTTGAATTTGATGTTCAACGTCAACTTATACCATTTTATTCTATCAAAAGATTAAAGTTAATGGAAAACTTCAGAATAATAATTATAAACCTCTAAATTTCGCCAAACACCTTTGACATAATTTTTAGTTTCCCCAAAGGGGATGAGTTCAATCCATAGAAGGGGGTCATCATTCTTCCGCTGGTTGAGCCAGCTATCAACGGCAGTTTCTCCGGCATTATAGGCAGCTATCGGAAAAACTAAGCTACCCTTGTAATAATCTCGCAACACCTGAATATATTTTGCTCCAAGATGTAAATTAATTTTAGGGTTAAGCAACTGTTGATGGATGCTTTCAATTTTAATATCTGTACCTGAAGCATATTTTTCAGCAGTTGCAGGCATAAGTTGCATTAAACCTAACGCACCCGCACCGCTTTTAATTTGCATATCAAATCCACTTTCCTGACGA
>CAZFSQ010000005.1:0-16648 GCA_964521975.1 uncultured Oligoflexales bacterium
TGAGTTGTGGAAAAAATCTTCTTATGGCTTACACGATGAAGAAGTTTTTAAAATAGCAGAATGGTTATTCACAAAAGCAGAAGAGGGTGTGCAAAGATTACCTAGCTGTTACCGTGAAGGAGTCACCATGAAAAGTTTTGAAAAATTTCATGAACACTTTGTGACACAAAGGAAAACCCCAGCGGATGATCTGCTCAATTGGCTCAACAAACTAGGAAAAAATGTTCCATCTCTTGATGATTTTAGAGAGCTGGAATTACATTGGTCAACATTGATAAAATAAGAAAGGATATGATTTAAAATGGAAGTGGAAGGATTACGCTCGATGGTGAAAAAAAGTTCTCACGCACAGAATCATAAATCAAAAAATGGCAATCATTCAGAATATCCGAAATTAGGTGAATCTGAAAATACGATGATGGAAGGTGAGCAGCTTGCTTCCTATATAGAGGATATTGCTGAGACGGTGCGAGCTGGTATTGACCAAAGTATTTCTATATTAACACCCTGGTTTTTTAATAATATGCCGCAGATGTACTATCAGACGACACCGCGAGCAGAAAAAGTTCGCCACTTGAGTTCATTAATTTCAGGTCATATTTTTGAAACAAAACAAACTGTGGAATTGTGGGATCGCGATCACTCAAAAGTTACCTATATCGGTCCAGGAAATGATCGTCGGATTTTGTTTGAGATTGCTCATAAATTACAAACACAGCAATTGAAAATGGGGTCGGTTTATTTTTCTAAAGATAATTTATTGTGTTTAGCCACATTTTTTACTCGTCAATATATTCCTCTCGATTTAAAAAATTCGCGGATTACGGAAAAACTTGAAAAAGCTAAAGACACGTTGCTGCAAGAGTTGGGGAGTGACAAGAGTAGTGTCGAACACTACTTAAAAAATTTGGATAATGATTTTGTAACTTACGCAACGCTTAATCGCTTAGTGACAACGTTTAAAATGCTTAATTATATGACCGATCACGAAGGGGCACACACGATTTATGAACCCATTCAAAATTCTGATCGAGCACGTTTAACGGTAATGATTAAAAATATGGAGATGGGTCTCATTTTAGAACCGATGGTGCAATTGTTACAACGATATGGTTTTAAAATTACGCGATCTTTTGGTATTCGTTTTGAGCACGGATATTCTGACCCTGTGTCTATTCTTTATTTTGTTTTAACACATCCATCGGGAGATTATAAAACATCGGATTCGATTCCAGTGATGCGACTTACTAAAGCCTTGCGAACACTTGCATGGGTTGATGTGGATAACTTTGCGGTATTTTCGCGTGAGCCTTATAATCTTTCAATCAATGCAGTGAATCTCATTCGAGCAATGTCGGTTTGGAATCATATTTTTTTAGGAAAGATTAATCCTTATTATTATTCACAGTACAAAATTCATTCAACATTTTTAAAGCATAGTTCGGTGACGCTGGAACTTGTGGAATTATTCCGAGTAAAATTTGATCCTCTGAAAAGTGCAGAGAGAAAAAATAAAGGTTACGACGGGTATCGCAAAGAGTTGATGATTAAAATTGATGAAATTATCGACGAGATTGAAAGAGATATTTTCAAACAATCTGTTCATTTTGTCGATCATATTTTAAAAACAAATTATTTTTTACCAACGAAGACTGGGCTGGCTTTTAGGCTTGATCCGAAAGTTTTGGATCAAAGACATTATGCTCAGATACCGTTTGGTTTCTTTTTTATTATCGGACGTGATTATCGCTTTTTTCATGTGCGATGGCGAGAAATTGCACGTGGGGGAATTCGTGTTGTGATTCCGCGTAGTGAAGCTGATTATGAGTATGCACTCGCAGGATTATTTGATGAGGTCTATGGATTAAGTTATGCACAGCAGCAAAAAAACAAAGATATTCCTGAGGGGGGGTCTAAGGGTGTGATGCTTTTAAGTGTGGGAGGTAGCCGTGATGTCGCGGTGCGTGGAGCGATTAATGCACTCTTAGATTTATTAGTTTCAGAAGATGAGTCACACGAAGGAAAAATTTCGCAATTAGTAAATTATTACGATAAAGAGGAAATTATTTATCTTGGACCTGATGAAAATATCACCAATGACTTGATTGATTGGATTCCTGCTCAAGCCAAGAGGAGAGGATATCGTTATGCTCTAGCTTTCATGTCTTCAAAACCTAAAGCGGGGATTAATCACAAAGAGTATGGCGTTACTTCTGAGGGACTCAATGTATTTGTGCATAATATGTTGGAGTTTATTGGTGTCAATCCTAAACAAGATCGTTTCCGCGTGAAAATCACGGGTGGTCCTGATGGTGATGTGGCAGGGAATGAGTTGAAAATTCTTTATCGTGAGTATGGCGAAAATGCTCGTGTTGTGGCGGTGGCTGATGGTTTTGGAGCTGCCTATGATCCGAATGGTTTAGATTGGAAAGAATTGATACGGCTTTTTAAAGATTCAAAATCTATTGCCGAGTTTGATAGTCAGTGTTTAAGCTCCGATAAAAATTCTTATGTAATTAAAGCTGACAATAAAGAAAATATTAGAATGAGAAATCAGCTTTATGCTAAAGCAGAAGCCGACATTTTTATTCCAGGTGGGGGGCGACCTTATACGGTGAATGAAAGAAATTGGAAAGATTTCTTTTTATCAGATGGTAAACCAAGTGCGAAAGCTATTGTCGAGGGAGCCAACATTTTTTTCACCAGTGAGGCGAGAGAAAAAATTCAGGAAAAAGGTGTGTTGATTATTAAAGATTCTTCGGCCAACAAGACGGGTGTTGTCTGTTCTTCCTTTGAAATTATTGCATCACTTATTTTAGAAGCAGAAGAATTTGTGAATATCAAAAAAACTTACGTTGAACAGGTGCTTGATATTTTACGACAGAAAGCTGATTATGAAGCTAAATTATTATTCAGAGAATATTCTCGTTATGCAGGAGAAAAAACTCTGGTGCAATTATCATTAGAGATATCTCGTGAAATTAATGATCTGACCGATGTTGTGTTAAATGGTTTAGAAAAAAATCCTGAACAGGTTTTAAAAGAAAATATTTTTCAAGAAATTATTTTGAGTCATTGTCCAAAAATTTTAGTTCAAAAATATAAAGACCGCATCGAAGATAGGTTGCCATTAGCTCATAAAATAGCGATCATCGCTGCGAATGTTGCAAGTTATATTGTTTATCGTGAGGGGCTGGGTTGGTTTAGTCGTATCCCAAAAGATGAACAGTTTGATATTGCAAAGCTATATATTAAAAATGACCGTATGACACAGAACTTGATTGATGCTATTCAAACATCCAATATTTCCAACAAAGAAAATCTTGTGTCGATTATTCAGATGAGTGCGGCAAGGGATTTGACGTTATTAGAATTGAGTAAAACGGCTACGAATAAATAAAAAAAATTATATTGCAAATGTAATGCTAAAAGTAGTCCCCTTATTTATTTTAGAACTTACTTGAATATTTCCTTGGTGATCTTGGATGATGCCATAACTGATGGATAAACCTAGGCCCGTTCCTTGACCTACATCCTTCGTGGTAAAAAATGGATCAAAAATTTTCTGTAAATATTCTTCAGGAATTCCAACTCCTGTATCCTGGATTTTTAGTTCAATTATTCTTTTATTCTTATTTTTTTTAACTTGTGAACTGAGGTTTAATACTCCGCCATCAGGCATTGCTTGTACGGCATTTTGTATAAGATTTAAAAAAACTTGAATCAGTTTATTTCTCTCTCCTTGAATAAGGCACTCATCAATATTTTTAAAGTTTTCTTCAATAGAGATTAAATGAGATGGAATAGAAACTTTGGCTAATCGTAGTGCCGTTTTCATGGCATCGACTAAGTTTATTTTTTCCTTCGCCACTTCTTTTCCTGCCTGCCGTTGTCGAGAAAAATCCAATAAGTTTTCAATGATGTCTTTGCATCGTTTGGCAGCTTCTTCGATCTCAACAACATCTTGATAGTTTTTATGATCTTTCGGCAATTCCCTTAAAATCATCTGAGAAAAAACCATAATGCCACCCAAGGGATTATTGATTTCATGGGCTACACCACCTGCAAGTAGACCTATGGAGGATAGTTTTTCTCTCTGTGCTAATTGTTCTTGTAAATTAATTTCTTCAGTGCGGTCGCGATAAATATTTACAAAACCTTCGAGTTTATTTTTTTCATCAAATAGTGGTTGGATATTAACTTCAAAAACTTGTGAAGGGTTAATTTTCTTTAATTGAAAATGTGCCTGCGATTTTTTTTTCACGGCCTCTTTAAGTAAACACCCATCGCAGGGTTGCTTGCGTTCAGCAAAAACAGTAAAACATTTTTTTCCTACGACATCTTTAACGGATTTTTTTGCAAATTTTGCCAGTGCTAAATTTGCTTTAAGAACTTGATAATCTGGACCGACGATCATAATAGGATCTACAATAGCATCGACGGTGGCCATCCATTGGCGTTTGAGATCTTCAACAAATTGGATGAGATCTTTATCATGCGTGACGGGTTTTCGCGTCATTAATTCGGTAATGCCACCATCGGTGTTGAGGTTTCAGTAGTCTCCACAACTTTTCTTAGTTTTTCAAAGAGAGAATCTGTTTTAGATTCTTCTTTATTCACATTCCAAACTAAAGCGTGCATCAAAACTGAATCCATATGTTCGACAGGAACAATTTCAATAGCTTTTAAAACTGTTTTAGGAACGTCGTGTAAATCTTTCTCATTATCAATCGGAATAATAACTTTTTTTATACCAGCTCGATAGGCAGCTAATAATTTTTCTTTCAACCCGCCGATAGGTAGAACTCGTCCTCGCAAGGTCACTTCGCCTGTCATTGCAACGTTGCGATTCACGGGTCTTTTGGTTAGAGCACTGGTTAGGGCCGATGCCATACAAATCCCTGCGGATGGCCCGTCTTTTGGGATGGCTCCTTCTGGGACGTGAATGTGGATATCTATCTTTTGATAAAAATCAGGTTCCAAGTCTAAAAAGTTTCCTCGTGAGCGAACATAACTCAATGCGGCTTGGGCGGACTCCTGCATGACCTCGCCTAATTTTCCAGTGATCGTCAACTTGCCCTTACCAGGTAAAATCGCGACTTCGATAACCAGTAAATCTCCACCCACTTCAGTCCATGCTAATCCGGTGGCTAATCCTATTTCATCTTGTGTATTTTGTTTACCTACACGATAACGTCTTGGGCCAAGATATTTTTGTACAGATTTTGAGGTAATGTTTTCTTCAATCTCAATTCCCTTTAAAACTTCTTTCACCTGTTTCATGGTATCTTCTGATTTTTCTTTTTTATCCTTGTCGGCTTGTTTACCTTCTAACTCAGAGATTCTTTTTTCTAACTCCGGTGAAATTTTCTTTAATTGTTTTCTTGCAACTTTTCTGAGTACGGAGGCAATTTGTCGTTCTAAATTTCTTACACCAGCCTCACGAGTATAGTAATGAATCAATTCCTCTAAACCTGACGTTTGAAAATCAACTTTCTTTCCAGAAAGACCGTTAGCCTCCAATTGTTTGGGGACAAGATGCTTTGTACCGATACTGATTTTTTCTGGGTCAGTATATCCTTCGAGTTGAATCACTTCCATACGATCTAAAAGTGGTCGAGGAATATTATGGAGTGAATTGGCAGTCGCCATAAATAAAACAGACGATAAATCATAATCCATATCTAAATAATGATCGTTAAAAGTATGATTCTGTTCTGGATCAAGAACTTCTAATAATGCTGATGTTGGATCACCACGAAAGTCTTGAGCCATTTTATCGACTTCATCGAGTAAAATAACAGGGTTGCTTTTTCCTGCACGTTTCAAAGCTAAAATAATTTTTCCTGGCATCGAGCCAATATAGGTTCTTCGATGTCCCCTAATTTCTGCCTCATCACGTACCCCACCCAAAGCGATGCGAGCAAATTCACGTCCTGTAGCCTTAGCCACACTGCGAGCTAGTGAAGTTTTACCGACGCCTGGAGGGCCTGCTAAACAAATAATCGGACCCTTGATTTGATCAACTAATACTCGCACGGAAAGATATTCGGTAATGCGATCTTTGACTTTATCTAATCCATAATGATCTGCATTTAAAACATCTTCGGCAAATTTGATATCACGTTTTTCCTCTGAAAACTCATTCCACGGTAAACTTAAAACTGTTTCAATATAATTTCTTACTACGGTTGCTTCTGCTGACATGGGAGACATCAGTTTCAATTTTTTTAATTCTTTACCTAATTTATCTTTAGCTTCTTCAGATAGTTTTTTCTTTTTAATTAAAGTTTCAATTTCCTGCAATTCTTGTCGAGCATCGTCTTTTTCACCCAACTCTTTTTGAATCGCTTGCATCTGTTCATTGAGGTAATACTCTTTTTGAGTTTTTTCCATCTGACGTTTTACACGTGCTCTAATTTTTTTCTCGACACGCATGATTTCAATTTCGGATTGAATATAACCGTAAAGTTCTTCTAATCGCACACGAGGATTAGGTTCTTCTAGCAATCGTTGCTTATCGGATAATTTTAAATTTCCCAAATGAGCAACTAATGTGTCGGATAGTTTGGTCTCATCATCAATGGCAGAAATGGAGAGCAACATTTCGGGTGGAATTCTTTTGTTGAGTCGTACATAGTCATCAAAAGCTGATTTGATGGTTCGGACGAGGGCTTCATTTTCAACAACACCCTCAGATTTATCTTCAGTTAAATCTTCCGCCTCAACATGAAAGAACTGCTCATTCTCAACAAATTTAATAATTTTCGCTCGACGAACACCCTCAACCAAAACTTTCACAGTACCATCAGGCAATCGTAATAATTGTAAAATCGAAGCAATGGTCCCCACCTTAAAAATATCTTCTTCAAGTGGGTCATTGGTCTTAGCTTTAATTTGTGCCGAAAGAAGAATTTCTTTATTGCCAGCAATTGCATGTTCCAATGCTTGAATAGATTTTTCGCGTCCAACAAATAGAGGGACAACAGTCGAAGGAAATACAATAATATCTCGCAAAGGTAACAATGCAATACGGTAAGGAGATTTTTTCGCCACTTTTTTTTCTACTTTTTCAGTCATAAAGAACTCCTTTAGAATAATTTTAGAATATACTTCTTTGAGTGAAGTCTTCTATTAAAATAATTCTTCAATTCAAAATGTCCACTAAAGCTGAAACTTATTTTATTATATCGTGACAGGAATATTTCGTCATTAAGGTTTCGTAACTTTTTTTAGTACTGTATCTCCAGCATTCACAGCTTCTTGCGTTTCAGTAGGCGATTTAAAAACAAGAATGGGTTCACCTTTGCCCATAACTGATTCTTCTGTTACAATGACTTCCTTCAAATCTTTTCTCGTCGGTAACTCATACATAATTTCTAACATCGACATTTCCAAAATCGCTCTCAAACCGCGAGCACCTGTTTTTCTAACCAAGGCTTCTTTGACCACACCGCGTAACGCACCGTCTGTAAATTTTAATCCTACACTTTCCATATCAAATAATTTTTGGAACTGTTTTACGATTGCATTTTTGGGCTGTGTTAAAATTCGGATCAGAGCATCTTCATCAAGGTTACCAAGACAACAAACAACAGGTAAACGACCTAAAAATTCTGGAATCATACCAAATCGCATGAGGTCTTCTGTTCTTACCTGTGACAATAGTTTATCTAAATCTCTTTTGCCCTTGGCATGAATTTCGGCTCCAAAACCTAAGCTGCTTTTTTCTACGCGTTGAGCTACAACATCTTCAAGACCAACAAAAGCTCCTCCGCAGATAAACAAAACATTGGTCGTATCTACTTGCAAAAATTCTTGCTGCGGATGTTTTCTTCCGCCACGAGGGGGAACATTGGCAATCGTTCCTTCGATAATTTTCAGTAATGCTTGTTGAACACCTTCACCGGAAACATCACGAGTGATGGAGGGGTTTTCACCTTTGCGTGCGATTTTGTCGATCTCGTCAATATAGGCGATACCGCGTTGAGCAAGTTCAACATCATAATCTGCATTCTGTAGCAAATTTAAAATAATATTTTCGACATCTTCACCCACGTAACCTGCTTCGGTTAAGTTGGTAGCATCTGAAATGGTGAATGGAACATTTAATATTCTTGCGAGCGTCTGAGCTAAAAGTGTTTTTCCGCTTCCCGTTGGACCAATCAAAAGAATATTTGATTTTTGCAATTCTACATCATCGGATTTAAATTTCGTTTCCATTCTCTTGTAATGATTATGAACAGCTACCGCCAAAGTTTTTTTCGCACGCTCTTGTCCAATGACATATTCGTCCAAAATAGTTTTAATTTCTTTAGGAGTAGGAACGCGTCCTGAAGGGTTGAGCATTTCTTCTTTTTCAACCTCTTCAGCGATGATGTCGTTACAGAGTTGGATACATTCATCACAGATATAAACATTAGGCCCTGCAATTAATTTTTTAACTTCTCTTTGACTTTTGCCGCAAAAACTACAATGTAGGCCGCTATCTTTATTCACCATATATTATTCTCCCTTTTCAGAGTTACTTTTATGACCTGGGGGTGTTATCAAGACATCATCAACAATGCCATATTCTTTAGCCATACTTGCCGACATAAAATAATCGCGGTCGATATCTTTCAAGAGTTTATCTACTTTTTGCCCTGTATGCTTTGCTAAGATATTTGCCATTTTTTCTTTCAAATTGATAATTTCTAAAGCTTGAATTTCAATATCTGTCGCCTGTCCAGTTGCTCCACCTAGAGGTTGGTGAATCATGATGCGTGCATTAGGTAAGGCATATCGCTTGCCTTTCGCTCCAGCGGCAAGTAGCCATGCTCCCATGCTGGCACATTGTCCGATGCAATAAGTTCTCACATCGGGGCGAATATATTGCATGACATCATAAATAGCTAAACCAGCTGTGACAGAGCCGCCAGGAGAATTGATATAGAAGTGAATATCTTTTTCTGGATCTTGCCCCTCTAAAAATAAAAACTGAGCAACGATTACGTTGGCAATTTCATCCATCACTGGAGTTCCAAGAAAAACAATACGATCCTTCAAAAGCCTTGAATAGATGTCCCACGAACGTTCTCCGCGATTGGTTTGTTCCACGACAATTGGTACTAACGGCATACATTTTCCTTTCAAAAGCGATGTAATTTCACGACCCTATCTTTAGAACTTAAGCCAGTGTAAATAAAAAGACAAGGGACAGTTATTACCGACATGATTTGTCACTTATCGGCTTATGACAAATAAACATAAATTTGATGAAGAACTGTTAAGTTAAAAAAAAATAAAAAATTGAGTTTTATTTTCTATAAATCAATAATTTTTGCTGAATCAAGAATTTTGTTGATAGCCTGTTTAATTCTTTGATTGAAGACCTCATCTTGAACTAATCGCAATTTTGCCTTTGGGTTTTTATTTTCCAAATTGCGAAAATCACGATATTGAGTCGCTAATTGATTTTCAATTTCTTCTTGATTGACTTGAATATTTTCTTGATCCGCCAAGCGAATGAGTAAAAGCGTGTTTTGTGCTCTTTTAACAGCTAATTCTCTTACATTATCTCGCATTTCTTGATTATTCATTAAATGTTCCATGTCATGATCTTTTAGCCAATGAAATTCTTGTCGTAAAATATTATCAATCACATTGTCTACAACACTGTCAGGAACTTCGAGAGGGTTCTGCTCTCTGAAATGTTTCATGGCTTCTTCTTCAATATGCTGTCGTCTTTGGTTTTCTAATCGTTGATGTAGTTGCCCAGTGATTTTAGTTTTAAAATCTTCTAAATCTTTAGCACCATGTTTTTGAGCGAACTCGTCATTCAATTCTGGAAGTTTTATATTTTTAAGATCTTTTAATATCAAAGTAACCGTGACATCTTTTCCTGCTAAATCTTTATTCTGATAATCGTTAGGCAGTGTGAGAGCCACTTTTTTCTCTTCTCCGGTGTTCATACCAAGGAGAGCTTGTTCAAGTTCGGGGAGAATGGTTTTTTTACCAATTACAATTTTCATATCGTGGGCATGAAAATCTGGAATGCCTGCATGATGATGTTCGTGGTTGTGATCATGGGCAGGGTCGTCACAATGCTGGTGTGGGTCCGCCCCAACGGCTTCCCCGTGCTGATCGAAAGTTGCTTGCATTCCTTCAGAGGCAATACCTGAATCGACGGGAGTCATTTCAGCGAACATTTCTTTGATGCGGTTCATTTCTTGCTCAAGCATTTCTTCTTTATACTCAAATTTTGGTACGGTAATGGTGATGTTTTTATGTTCTTTTAAATTAATTTCTGGAAAAACCTCAAATACGGCTGAAAAAGTATAATCTTCATCGGCATTGGGTAATTTTTCTGTCTCAAGTTTAGGTTGATCGGCAATTTTCAAATTATGTTCTTGAATTGCGGAGAATAAAAAATCACGAATAATTTGATCTCCCACTTCATAAGCGGCACGGTCACCATAAACTTTTTTAATCATCGAAAGTGGGGCTTTGCCTTTGCGGAAACCTTTTAATTCAGCCTGTTGTTGAAACTTATTAAAAACTTTTCCGTAAACAGCATTTACTTTATCTTTTGTAATTTCGACTTGAATTCTTTTCTTTAAGTTTCCTAAATTTTCAATCGTTGATTTCATGAAGATTCTCCAGAGTTTTTGAATTTATTTAAAGAGATTTGAGTATTAGCAAATTAAGGAAAAATACACCAGTTAAAAATGACTCCAATGTCTCTTTCATATTTAAGAGGCATTTGATAAAAATATTTATGTTAAAAAATAATTCATGGAGGCAAATTAAAAATGAAAAGTGAAGCAAAAATTTTAGAGGTCTTAGATCAGCACGGAGAAATGTTGAAGCAGCATGAAGAAACGTTGAATCGGTTGGATGGCAAATTAAATAATTTATCAGATGCTTTTCATCGTCAAGAAATATTAAACGAAAAAAGAGACAGTGATATAAAGCAAATTTTAGATATTTCTCTATATTTATCACGTGAGTTCATTAAAAATGGAGATATGGTGGATAAAGTTGAGAACCATGAGCATAGAATTTTTGCGATTGAAAAATATATCAAAAAAGAACAAAAATCGTTTTAAAAAAAATATAAAACTCCAGCCATACACTTACTTTCTTTTTTAAATACAGGTAAAATCAAAAAGTGACCCAGTGAGAATATTTCTTAATTGGTAGAAAGGACTTTGTCATGGATGTAAAAGTTCCCTCGGTAGGTGAGTCGGTAAAAGAAGGTCAGGTATTCAAGTGGCATAAAAAAGACGGTGAATATATTAATCGAGATGAGGTTCTCGTTGAATTGGAAACGGATAAAGCGACCGTTGAAATTGTGGCAGAAGGATCGGGAGTTGTACACACACTTAAAAAAGAAGGCGAAACCGTAAAAATTGGGGATGTGCTAGCAACGATTGATGCAAGTGCTCAACAAGTTGCGACAGCTTCTAAATCGCAGCAAGAAGAAATAAAAAACAATCAAGCAGTATCGAATATGCAACATAATGCGGTGGCGTCAGATCGCAATGGTCCGGCTGTTCAACGTATGGTGGCTGAGGGCAATGTCAATTTACAAAATGTGGTGGGTTCAGGAAAAGATGGGCGAGTAACCAAAGCTGATTTACATCTAGTGAATCAACCTTCGCCGCCTCCGCTTACGATAGCGACTCAAGCTAAAACGCAATCACAGCCAGCATCTGGTGCTCGAATAGAACGGCGTGAACCCATGACGATGTTGAGAAAGCGTATTGCCGAAAGACTTTTACAATCGCAACAATCAACAGCGATGCTTACAACTTTTAATGAAGTCGATATGACTCAACTGTTAGCTTTGCGAAAAAATTACAAAGAAAAATTTGAAAAAAAATATGGGATCGGTTTGGGTTTCATGAGTTTTTTTGTGAAAGCTGCGATTGAAGGATTAAAAATGTTTCCGGCAATGAACGGATGGATTGAGGGTAATGAAATTGTTTATCATGATTATTATGATGTAGGGGTTGCTGTCTCGACAGAGCGAGGGTTAATGGTTCCTGTGTTACGTAATGCAGAGCGGTTAAATTTCGCCGAGGTTGAATTAGCCATTGGTGATTTTGCGAAGCGAGCCAGAGAAGGAAAAATTAAAGTTGATGAACTTAGTGGGGGAACTTTCACCGTGAGTAACGGTGGAGTTTTTGGTTCGCTTTTGTCAACACCGATTTTAAATCCTCCGCAGAGTGGTATTTTAGGAATGCACAAGACGCAAGATCGACCCGTGGTGGAAAATGGACAAGTGGTAATAAAACCTATGATGTATTTGGCTGTCTCATACGATCATCGAATTGTGGATGGCAAAGAAGCTGTGCAATTTTTAGTACAAGTTAAAAATTGTATTGAAGATCCTTCAAGAATATTGATCGGAGTATAGAAAATGAGTTTTGATTTTGATGTGGTGGTTGTTGGTGGTGGGCCGGGTGGTTATGTTGCAGCGATTCGGGCAGCACAGTTGGGATTAAAAACGGCTTGTGTCGAATCGCGTGGTACTCTGGGTGGTACATGTCTTAATGTGGGGTGCATTCCCTCAAAAGCGTTATTACAATCGAGTGAACATGTTTCTTTTGTACAGCATCATGCGAAGGAGCATGGAATCAACATTGATGGAGTTCATGTTGATTTAAAAAAACTACTCAAAAGAAAAGATGATGTGGTGAGTTCGCTCACGAAGGGAATCGAAGGACTTTTCAAAAAAAATAAAATTACTTGGCTTAAAGGTTTGGGTTCGTTTGCTTCTGCGAATGAGTTGCAAGTTAAAAATGTCAATGGCGAATTATCCAAAGTAACATCAAAAAATTTTATCATTGCAACGGGCAGTATTCCTATTGACTTAAAATCAATTGCTCCGTGGGATGGAAAATACATTGTGAATTCCACAGAAGCATTATGTTTTGATCCTGTCCCCAAACATCTGATTGTGATTGGTGGTGGATATATTGGGCTGGAGATGGGAAGCGTGTGGTTGCGTCTTGGCTCTAAAGTAACGGTGATTGAGGCTCAAGATGAAATTCTTAGCACGATGGATAGTGATATTGCTAAAGCGATGAGTAAAATATTAACGAAACAGGGAATGGAATTAAAAACAGCGACGAAATTAATTTCAGCTAAAGTTGTGCAAGATAAAGTTGTTGTAGATTGTCAAAATAAAGATGGCTCATTAACCCTTGAAGCAGATCGTGTCCTTGTTTGTGTTGGCAGAAAAGCATTTACCGATGGGTTAGGATTAGAGAAGGTTGGATTAAAAATCAATGATCGCGGAAAAGTTGATGTGAATCCCCATTATCAAACAGCAGTTTCCAATATTTATGCCATTGGTGATGTTATTGCTGGTCCTATGCTGGCACATAAAGCTGAAGATGAGGGTGTGGCTTGTGCTGAGTTGATTGCAGGGAAAGCTGGGCATGTTAATTACAATGTTATTCCTGGTGTGGTTTATACTTGGCCAGAAGCAGCTTGTGTTGGTAGAACAGAAAAAGAATGTCGCGATTTAGGATTGAATATTAAAGTGGGTCAATTTCCATTCATTGCGAATGGTCGTGCGAAGGCTCTGGGCATGACGGATGGGTTTGTAAAAATAATTGCAAATGCTCAGACCGATGAGGTCTTAGGAGTGCATATGATGGGTCCTAATGTTTCTGAAATGATTGCTGAGTGTGCTATCGCGATGGAATATCGAGCAAGTTCAGAAGACATCGCACGCACTTGTCATTCGCACCCAACATTGAGTGAAGTGGTAAAAGAGGCGGCGTTAGCTGTAGATAAACGACAGATACATATGTGATAGAAGGAGTCCAAAATAATGTCCTCAACTGAAAGAAATTTAACCCATCATGAGTTTAGTTTTGCTCATGGTGGCAATACAGATTATTTAGATTCGCTTTATCATCAGTATTTAGAAAATCCCCAGAGCGTTGATGAGTCGTGGCAGAAATTTTTTTCAGGGATGGATTTTGCGATTCGTTCAGGTCGCTTAGATTCTGGGTCACAAGGTTCAGGTGACTCGACCAGTGCAAAAGTCGAGGCGTTCATTAATGCCTTCCGACGATTGGGACATCTCAGCTCTCATTTAAATCCGTTAGCAGAAAAACCACCGATTAAAGATTCTGTGCAACCGGAATCCCACGGTTTGAAAGATGTAAACCCTAGTCAGGAATTTCATCCAGCGAATTTGCCAGGAAATAAATCGTGGACCTTTCAAGAAATTCATTCTCTGCTATTAGATACGTATTGTCGCACGATTGGTGCAGATTTTCGTGAAATGAATGATATTGATATGGTGGTGTGGCTCCAAGAAAAAATGGAGGGTTGTCGTAATAAACCATCGCTCAGTCGTGAAATGAAATTACGCATTCATCAAAAATTAACGGAGGCTGAGGGGTTTGAGCGATTTTTACAAGATCGCTTTTTAGGGCAAAAAAGATTTTCTCTTGAAGGGGCTGAATCCTTTATTCCGATGCTCGATATTCTGTTGGAAGAGGGGGCTAATTTAGGAGTAGAAGAAGCGATTATTGGAATGGCTCATCGTGGACGGCTTAATACGTTGGCGAATATTTTGCGAAAACCATACGCTCATATTTTACAAGAATTTGAAGGTAGTGAGATCAAGGTTTTTGATATTGATGGTGATGTTAAGTATCACCAGGGTTATGCCAATGAAGTAGCGACCGTGAGCGGGAAAAAAGTTCGCTTATATCTATCACCGAATCCATCCCATCTTGAAGCTGTTAACCCTATTGTTGAGGGGTTTGCACGCTCTCGACAACATGTTTTACAAGATTTGGATCGTAAAAAAATTCTACCGATTCAAATTCATGGTGATGCTGCGTTTATTGGACAGGGGTTGGTCGCTGAGACATTGAACTTAGCTTATTTAGATCATTATACAACAGGTGGAACGATTCACATTATTATCAATAATCAAATTGGTTTTACGACGAATCCTAAAGATAGTTGCTCGTGTGATTATAATTCAGATATCGCAAAAATGATTCGAGCACCTGTACTTCATGTCAATGCTGATGATCCTGAAGCGGTGGTTTGGGTTATGCAACTTGCGATGCAATACCGTCAAAAATTTCAGCGTGATTTTGTGATTGATTTGGTTGGGTATCGTCGTCATGGTCACAATGAAACGGATGAACCGCAATTTACACAGCCACTTATGTATAAAAAAATTAAAGATCAAGAGACGGTGTGGAGTTTATATGCCAAACAACTTGAGCGAGAAAATATTTTATCGAGCGAAGAATCTAAAATTAAGATGCAGGAATTTCGTGGCATCATGCAAAATGATTTAGATTTTGTGCGACAAAAAGGATTCAAAGCAACTTTAGATCATGTTCCAGAATCTTTAAAGACATGTTTTGTTCATGAAAAAGTTTCTCATCAAGAACAATGGAATGAAGTAAAAACAGCACTTGATAAAAAAATAATGTTAGAAGTTGGAGAAAAAATTTGCCACTTTGCTGAAGGGTTTCATCCTCACCCTAAAATTGTGAGGTTGTATGAGACAAGGCGAGCATCATTTCAAGATCAGGGAAAAATTGATTGGCCTCTTGCAGAGCTTCTTGCTTTTGGAACGCTTGCTAAAGAAGGGTTTCATATTCGTCTTTCAGGACAGGATTGTCAAAGGGGGACGTTTTCTTCACGACATGGGGTGCTGGTTGATTTTGAGAATGGAAGTAAATTAGAATTGCTCAACCAAATTCAAACAGGACAAGGTTTGGTTGAGATCATCAATAGCCCACTTTCAGAACAAGGTGTTTTAGGATTTGAATTTGGTTATAGCGTGGCGAATCGTCATGCACTGGTGATGTGGGAAGGGCAGTTTGGTGATTTTTGTAATGGAGCACAAATCATTATCGACCAATTTATTTCAGCATCGGAAGCAAAGTGGAAACAAATGTGTGGTTTGGTGATGCTTCTACCTCATGGTTATGAAGGACAAGGGCCAGAACATTCGAGTGCAAGACTTGAAAGATTTTTGCAGCTCTGTGGTAATTATAATATTCAAGTGACGAATTTGACAACGGCAGCTCAATATTTTCACGCATTGAGACGACAAATGCATCGACATTTTAGAAAACCACTGATTAATATGTCGCCCAAAAGTTTATTGCGTCTGGCGGATGTGGCGTGTGGGATGGAAGAGGTGACGAGTGGGAAGTTTCAAGAAATTTTAGGAGAAAGTTCTTTACATAATAAATCGGATATCGAAAAAATTATTTTTTGTTCAGGAAAAATATTTTATGACTTGATGATGGAACGCAGCAAAGGAAGTTATCCTGTGTTCAAGCCGATCATTCGTTTAGAACAATTCTATCCATTTCCTGGAACCATGATTAAAAATCATTTGCAGCAGTATCCGAAATTAAAAGAAGTTGTATGGGTACAAGAGGAACCTGCCAATATGGGGGCGTGGACTTTTGTGCAACCGCGACTTAAAAATATTTTGCAACAGTTAAATATTGAATTAAAATATGAGGGTCGCAATAGTGCGGGGACAACGGCTGAAGGATCGCTTAAGGCCCATGTTAAGGAGCAGCAAAGAATTGTCCAAAGTGCTTTAGGAGATACGCAGAGTCGCAATGTGTTTGAAGAGTAACTTACTTTTTATTAT
>CAZFSQ010000006.1:0-16544 GCA_964521975.1 uncultured Oligoflexales bacterium
AAGACACTTCACCATCGGGGCGTCTTGCCGAAAGAATGGCTAATTCTTCAGAGGAAATATGTTCTTTAGTAATTAAATGATGAACCAGTCGATCCAACTCGCGAATGAAATCTTCTTTGGTGTCATAGACAATTAATTCTGGAACATAACCCACTCTGTTCGTGTGACTCTGAAAAACTCCGACATTTGATTTTCTAAAATATTTTGCAAACTGCGAAATTTCTCTCGTATTACGATAATTATGTACAATAGGAAAATAGGGAGCTGGTATGGGAATAATATCTTCCGGTAAACTACCCTCGGCATTGGCTCCATGCTCAAAAACCCCTTGGCTGCGATCAAAGAAAATATAAAATCGACTTTCACTCTTTAATAAAAACTGAATCGACTCCCACCAAAAAGGTGGAATATCTTGACCCTCATCACAGATAATCGCATCAAACTTTTTTTCTTCTTTTTGAATTTTTGTTTTTAATCTTTCAGGTCCTTCAAATTGCACCCAATCATCCGATTTCCCCTCGAAATCGGATGCAGGATGAAGCATGTCGATACCGTAACTTAAAAAAAGTTCACGGTATGTCATGACGGAAACATTTTTACTCAATCGCATTTTTGTTTTTTTATTGAGTTCATCATTAGAGGATAAAAATAAAACTCGCTCCCCATCGCGACCGAGTTTCGCAGAAATTAATTCTGCTAACATCGTTTTGCCAGTTCCAGCCTCACCTTCAATAGCAAGGCGTTGATTCGCGAGAATCGGATTCACAAAAGCTTCTTCGATTAATTCAATATCCTTCAACCGAGCATCATGTTGATCAAGATAATCTCTTAAATAAATTTTCGTTCTAAATGTTAAACCCATCAAAATTCGATCAAGATCAATGGAGGTATCTTGGAAGGATAAAAATTTTTGCGGCTGACAGTATTGAACAATTTCTCTGAGAGATGATTCTAAATTATTCAGACGATCACGTCCGAGCATTAAGTTTTTATCAATTGACGCCGATCCCTCGAATTCATTTTCTTGAATATTTGGAAAACACACAACGTGAGTAAGTGGCATTCTAATATTTTGACGACGTAACAATCTAAGCAAGCGACTCTTCCACACTTGAGCTTGCGTAAAAGGATTTTTTATCGAGAAGCGATTACCATTTCTGTCGATCGAAAAAAATTCTTCGCTGTCTCGATTAAATTCAATTTTTCCACCTTTTACCTCGACAATAATACCACCAAGATGAGGATGGTATAAAACAAAGTCGATTTCATTTTCTTTCAATCCTTCATTTCTATCTTCAGAGAATGAAAGAGTTCTTGAGTAATAAACTCGCCATTGTGCTCCAAGTTTTTCTTGGCAATGGCGATAAAATATTTCTTCCGCTGAGCTAGAAAAAATAATTTTGCTTGATTCAATATTGGGAAATAAAATTGCCATAAGAAAAACCCTTCGTATTATTTAGTTGATTTTGCAACCTTGACCATTTTTTTAACTTCATCTTCTGATAAGAAAGCTCCGTGGATTCTCTTGAGCCCACCGGCTGCAAGGTAAAGCATGTCGCCTTTACCGAGGAGAGTTTCTGCTCCTGATTGATCTAAAATAGTTCGTGAATCAATTCCGCTTAAGACTCGGAAAGCTACGCGAGTAGGAAAATTAGCTTTAATCAGTCCTGTGACAACATCCGAAGAAGGACGTTGTGTGGCAATGACCATATGTATTCCTGCGGCTCGTGCCTTTTGTGCAATGCGAGTGATGGGAGCTTCAGCTTCTTTGCCAAGAACCATCATCATGTCAGCCATTTCGTCGATAATTAAAACGATATAAGGCATGGTTTGCCATTGGCCATCATATTTAGGAAACTCTGAACGATTTGATTTTTTAATGGTCTCATTAAATGATTTAATATTTTTTGCTCCGAGAGCTTGCATTTTTTTATAACGATCCTCCATCTCAACAACAAGTGCTTCTAAAGTTGCTTTAGCATCGACAGCGGCGTCCGTAACAACGGGAGTCGCCATGTGCGGCAAATCATTGTAAGCAGCCATTTCCACCATCTTGGGGTCAATCATGATAAAGCGAAGATCTTTTGCAGAGTGACGAGCGATGAGAGATGCCACAAGCGTATTCATAAAAACACTTTTCCCTGACCCTGTCGAACCTGCGACAAGAAGATGAGGCATCTCGGCTAAATCTTGAATAATGGGTTCACCAAAAATATCCACTCCCATAGCAATGGGTAAAGTAATTTTAGATGATTTAAAATCTTTATGATCAAGTAAGTTTGCAAAACCGATCATTCTTCTTTCTGAATTAGGAACTTCAAACCCTACAACTTTTTTTCCAGGAATGGGGGCAAGAATTCTTAAACTCTCAGCACGTAATAGACGAGCAAGATCTTCTTGAAGATTACTAATTTTAGAAACTTTGGTTCCGGGAGCTGGTTCAAATTCAATGGTTGTCACAATGGGACCTTGGTTAATTCCTTTTATTTCACCTTCAACTTGAAATTCTTTGAGCTGTTGTGTTAATTCTCGTGCCAGTTTTTCAAATGCTTTGGGATCAACTTTTGGGTTAGGCGGACTTTTCATGAAAAGTCTTGCAGACGGTTTATCGTTTGATGGGCCATCATAATAAATATTTAATAATGCGTCAGAGGAAATCTCATCTTTTTTCATTTCTTTTTCTTTAATTACTTTTTCTTTTTTGATGGGAACTAATGATGGAGGATTTGCAGGAATAGGATGTTGAACTTGAAAAGATGCACCCGATGCGAGAGCATAATATTCTTCAATTTCATTCTCCATATTTTTTTCTTTAACTATATCACTAGGCGTTTTTAATTTTTCATAGAGAGCTGAAAACAATTTGAAACTCAAAATCAAATATTTTTTAGATGAATAAAACCATTGTCTAATTCTTCCTGATGTTTGTGAGAGAGCAATATTTCCCGTGAGAGATAATCCCATCAGCATCATCATGCTTAAAAAGACAATGCCTCCCCAATAATAAAAATTTTGAAAAGCAAAGTTTCCTAAAATTTCACCAATACGCCCCCCATAACCAAAATCAGGACGAGCAATAGAGGTCGTTGGCAGAGTGATGTGAAGGTAAGCACTCGATAACATCGAAATCCAAAGCAAAGCAAATGCACGTTTAGGATTTGGAAATTGTAAAAATCCAAACGTAACACCTATTCCCCAAAACCCAATTACAATTGGCCATAAAAGAGCAATCATACCAATTCTAATCATGAGCACTCGTGAAAGCCATGCCCCAAAAGGTCCAGCAACATTGTCTACGATTTGATTGACAACTTTTCCTTTGAAAGAATAATCAAGAGGAGAATAAGAGTATAAGGAGATTGCTAAGATCATAGATGATCCAAGTAAAATATATCCAAGAGCCTCAAGGCTTCCTTTTTTTGAAGGAAGTAAGGGAGTTATTTTGTCGAATAAATTTTTAAAATTCATAGAGCCTCACAAGATAAAAGATATGGAACGAGGTCTTTCAATCATTAGTATTTCAAAACCAATGCCATATAGAAACATCTGAAATAATAGATTTTTTGCAATTGAACGCCGTTAGAAATGAGTGAGGGTGTCAAAAAAATAGACACCTTGAGGAGATGATATAAAAGCAGTAAACTAAACATACTCTGAACTTGTCATGCCCAACGAGCACCGAAGGTGCGAAGTGCCTGGGCATCTTAAATTTTATGAGGAAATTCGCGATGAAACTCACACCCATGATGCAACAATATTTTTCGATCAAAGAAAAGTGCCATGGTTTTATTTTGTTTTTTCGTATGGGTGATTTTTATGAAATTTTTGATCAAGATGCCCTCTTAGTTGCTCCGTTACTGGGTATTGTTCTCACGAGTCGCGAAAAAGGCGACGCAGAAAAAGTTCCCTTTTGTGGAGTGCCTCATCATAGTTCTAAAAATTATTACCAAAAACTTTTAAAGCTTGGATATAAAGTGGCCATCGCAGATCAGGTTGAAAATCCCGATGAAGCAAAGGGGATTGTTCGCCGTGAAATTACAAAATATCTCACCCCTGGCATGGTCGAAGATTTAGATGGTTTTACCAATAACTCGGAACCCAATTATTTTTTAGCTTTGGATCAAACAGGCGAAGATGAATGGAGTGTTTTAATTTCCGATATTTCAACAGGGGAAATTCGCCTCGGTTCTTTTTCATCCATCAAAGAACTTCTCGATTTTATCCAATTAAAAAATCCAAAAGAAATTTTGTGCCGTTCTTTTTTGAGTGAAGCGGTTCAAAATGCAATCGAGTCGATGAATGTGGGATATAAAATTTTAATTTCTTATTTACCTGAAATACCTTTTCGGGATTCAAGAATTCAAGATGAATTGCTACAAAAAATCTTTGGCAGTTCTCATCTTGATACGATGCCGTGCGGAAAAATCAATGGAGGAAAAGAATTAGTTGCGGGAGTGATGCAGTATTTACTCAATTTACATTTTAAGACCCAGCAATTTTACACGATTCATCCTTTATTTACTCAAGATGAAATGACACTCGACCGTGATGTTATTTCTTCTTTAGAAATTTTTGAAACAGAAAAAAGAAAAGAAAAAGATGGATCGTTATTTATGGAAATAAATTTTACACTTTCACCCATGGGGACAAGATACTTGATACACTCCTTGACACATCCTCTTATTTCACCGCACAAATTAGAACAGCGGAAAAATTTTACATCGTTTTTAATTAATATTGGCAAAGAAAAAATCAAACATCTCCGTGAACAAATTCGTTCGTTTTCGGACATGGAACGACTGACAACAAAAATTCTTAATCACAGTATTTCTCCAATGGATTTATGTAATTTTCGTTCGGCATTAAGTAAAGTTATTTTGATCAACGATTGGCTGGATGAAAATGATCCTAAAAATATTTTTCTTAAAATGAAAAAAATATTTTTAGAAATTGAACCCATTTATTTTAACTTAAAAAAAGCTCTAATTGAAAATCCGCAATCCCTCGGTGTGGGTGGGCAAGTTTTTTGTGAAGGATTTCATTCGACACTGGATCAATGGCAAAAATTGCATTTGCATGGTGATCAAAAACTGCAAGAGTATGAAAACTCTTTGAAACAAGAAACAGGAATTAATAGTCTCAAAATAAAATTTCATGCAACGTATGGTCATTTGATTGAGGTCACGAAAACTAATTTAACCAAAGTACCATCGCATTTTATTCGTCGTCAAACGATGGTAAATTGCGAACGGTTTGTAACCGTCGCTCTTCAGGAATTGAGTGAAGAAATTGCCTCCGCTCAAGAAAATTTGATTAAAGAAGAAATGCTCCAGTTTTCTAACTTGCTAGAACAACTTAATCTGCAAAAAACCATCATTCGACAGATGATCGACGCTCTTACTTATTTCGACTTTTTACTATCCAGTGCTTGGTTAGTTTTAGAAAAAAATTACTGTGCGTGTGAGTCATCTCAAGAAAATTTTATACTCATCGAAAATTCGCGTCATCCGGTCATTGAGCGATTTGTGGGTAAAGAAAAATTTGCACCCAATCATTTTGATATAGATAATAAGAAAACCTCGATCATTATTACAGGGCCTAATATGGCTGGGAAATCCACATATATGCGGCAATTGGCTATTTCCGCCATCCTTCACCAGTCGATTGGATTTATTCCGGCAAGTCGAGGAAGTCTACCTATTTATGATCAAGTTTTCACTCGCATTGGAGCATCGGATGATCTTTCACGAGGACAATCAACTTTTATGTTAGAGATGCAAGAGACTGCGAAAATTTTACGTCATGCAACTCATGAAAGTTTAGTAATTTTAGATGAAGTTGGACGCGGAACATCGACAACCGATGGGATGGCGATTGCTTATGCAATTCTTAAAGATCTGACGGAACGAGTTCATTGTCATACGTTATTTTCAACTCATTATCATGAATTAGTTCCCTATTTTGAAAGTCACTCTCAAGTACGATTGATGCAAACAGAAGTTTTACACCAAAAGTCTGGGATACTTTTCACCCATCGACTGATTGAGGGAAGTTGTAGCAGTAGTTACGGAATTGAAGTGGCTAAATTAGCAGGAGTTCCATTGTCTGTTACCACTCTTGCACAAAACGTTATTCAAGAGATTCGATAAAAATGAAATTAACACAAAAAGATTTTGAAGAAGCTAAGAAGAGAGTTCATTCGCTCATTCCTCCATCACCCGTAAAAGAATCTATTTATCTTCGTAATCAAAAAAATGCTAAAAAAGTTTTACTTAAGCTTGAAAGTCTAAATGTTTCTGGATCTTTTAAAATTCGTGGGGCGGCGAATACACTTTTGCAAATGTCAAAAAAAGATTTGAAAGATGGGGTCGTGTGTGCCAGTGCTGGAAATCATGCTCAGGGTGTGGCTTTTGTAGCGAAGATGCTCAACATCCAGTCGCATATTTTTCTACCCGTGCGAACGCCTTTGATTAAAGAAGCAACCACTAAAGCCTTTGGAGCCAATGTGTATCGTCATGGAGAAAATTATGATGAAGCTCATGAGGCTGCAACGGCATTTAAGAAAAAAAATGGCGGCGTTTTTATTCATCCCTTTGATGATTGGAATGTCATTAAAGGTCAAGGAACGATTGGCTTAGAATTATTAGAACAGTGTGAGGATATTTCCACAATTTTTATCCCGATTGGGGGTGGTGGTTTAATAAGTGGAATTAGTTCTGCTCTTAAAATGTTAAATCCCAAGATAAAAATTTTTGGTGTGCAAACTGAAACCTATCCCTATGCTCATGATCAATTTTATAAAATAAAAAATCGTGTTAAAAAAAATCAACCCTCCCTTGCCGATGGTATTGCCGTTAAAAAACCAGGTGAAAAAACGATGGGTCTTATTCATCAACATGTCGATGAAATTTTACTTGTGAGTGAAGATGATGTGGCAGCGGCAATTATGCGATTGGGTGAACGGGATCATATTATCGCGGAGGGAGCGGGTGCTGCCGCTGTAGCAGGATTTATGTCTCTTGAAGATAAATATTATGCAAACCTTAAAGGCAGTGTGGTGTGTATTATTTCAGGTGGCAATATCGACATGAATTTACTGAACCGCATGACTAATCGAGGGTTATTACACTCAGGACGACTCATGCTTTTTTCAACGATTATTAAAGATCAGCCTGGAAATATGTCCAAACTTTTAAATGCGATTGGACAACAAGGGGCCAATCTTTTAGACGTGAGACATAATCGCGTATTCGCTAATTTGGAATTTGATGAAGTAAGTGTTGAGGTAGAATTAGAAACATTTGATCACCATCATCAAAAAAGAATTTTTGATGCTCTGCAAAATTGCGGTTATCGTGTGCAGTTGAAGTCGGTTGTGTAAAATGCTTCTCACCATCCATCAATGAAACATAAATTATTAAATTTTAATTTTTTTTACACCCTTGCGGCTATCTTTTTTTCTTTTTACAAAACAGATTTGCATCAAGTGATCGACGATTTGTTTTATGATGTTGCGATTATGTTTAAACAAGAAACAGCATCCACATCGCGTCATATTATTATTGACCTAGATCAAAAGCCCACAAACGACACTGAAGTTTTTGACCGATTGATTCAGGTAGCGAATCAGTTGAGTGAAGCTGATCCAGAAAAAATTGTTATTACTCTTTATCCGCATGTTTTTAAAAAAGATGATCCACGTATTTTACAGCTATTCCAAAAGCACCTCGATGATAACCGCTTTTATTATGGCCTATATGGGCACCACAGCTCTTTTCCTACACAATATAGACTGAATTTTCCTTTTGCTTTAGCGGCTCATCAAATTTGGGGTATGGAGACATTCAAAAAAAGATCTCCTTCTGTTTTAAGAATGTTTGATTTTCAGATGTATCTTGGAAAAACTTCCGTGGAGCATCTAGTGAAAAAAGTGTCTGAAGTAAAATTGGATCGCCCCGTGAATTTGCAAAAAGAGCGACTAGGGCTTATCCATCCTAAGAACTTTCAGGTGATCGGATGGAATGAACTCGACATTCATCATCAGCAAAATATCTTCCAAAAAAAAGTGGTTTGGATTTCTACTTCTGAATACCGTATACGTCCTATTTTTGCTGACGAAGATCATGTCAATACATCATGGCAAAAAGAAGGTGGACCGCTTGAGAATGGTTTTCCTTTTGTTTATGCTCTCGCTGGAGCAACGATCAATTTAGAACAAAATAAAATTCTCAATGCAATTAGTATTTATTCACAAATTTTTCTTACACTTTTTTTCTCTCTTTATTGTTTTTATGTTTGGTACACTCCACATTCACTCACACTTTCGACCATACTTTATTTTTTAGGATGGATTACTTTTGTTTTTTGTACGTCATTATCAGTGAGTTTTTTAAATTACTGGATTCCAATCGCTCCGAATTTTTTATGCTCATGACTAATAACGCTCATGTCGTGCTATTATCGTTCACAGCGGGAAGGAATTTATCAAGCCAAATCGGAAGCTAGTTTGGAAGCTGAAAAAATTAAATCTATTTCCTACTCGCGTTTTTTAGATCGTTTTGCGGATGAGGTCAATAATCTCAATCAAAAATTATTAAAAACCGTACAGTTTCTTCCCAATCTTATGCAAAAGCCGAGCGAAAGTTATTTAAAAATTGTTCGCCTGCTAAAACAATCGGCGGAAGAATTTTCGGACTATTTAAAGGCAATGAAACAGATCAGTGCGATTGAAGGGACCAAAAAGTATAGAATTCATCGAGAAGAATTTTTAATCAAGCCCCTCATTGAAAAATCGCTCGCTCAATTTTCTTCTCGAATAGAAGAAATGAAATTGAGTATCGTCTGGAATATTCCTGATCAATATAAAATGATTTCCGATGAAAAATTATTGGAACCTATTATTTTTAATCTATTATCGAACGCAATTAAATATTCCCACAAGAGTGGGAAAATTTTTATTACTATAACGCTTTTAAATAAAAAAACGTTACTAAGTATTAAAGATGAAGGACCAGGTGTTGATCCTAAATTTCATCAGCTCATCTTTGAAAAGTTTTACCGCATTAAAGATGAAACCAATATTAAAATTAAAGGTACGGGCCTAGGTTTATATTTATGTAAGTTTTTTATTAAAAAACTCGGAGGAGAAATTTTTATTAACCCAGAAGTCACTGAAGGAGCCGAATTTCAAATTCTTATCTAATTATGCAACGGTTTAATTTTTATCGAATATCGCGATTTTTTATTGTAGGACTTCCAGCCTTAGTGGGTTGTGCTTTTATTGGTTTTTTAACTTATGTCTTATATCTAGGAGAAAAGCCACTGCAATTGGCCTCGCAGGCGGAACGAAAATTGATGTCAGTTTCTATGAGTATGCCGTCAAAAGCATCACATCATCCGAAAAACATCGCTGTTGTTTCTCTTAAAGCACAGGATGAAAACAAATGTCCTATCATTCCAAATGACATTGGAATTGATACGAATGCAGAAACTTATGCCCTGGTTTTGCAAAAAATAATTGATGGGGGAGCGAAGGAAATTATTTTTTCTTGGTTGCCGATTGCTCATGATATGTCGAAAGAATCTTTACTTCCGTTCAGTCGATTAGATTTATCTCAGAATCAAGGTGTTAAAATTTATTTCCCTATGCCTCTTGATGATGTAGCTCATTTTCCTAAAAGTGAATATCCAACTATTATTCCTATGGAGGGGGATGATTGTGGGTATGAGGAACATTTTCATTGCACTTATAATAAAGATTGGTCGGATTGGGTGATCCAGTGGATTGCAGATCGTTTTTTAGATAAAAAATACGCGGATGACCCTTGGATCTTTTCAAAAAATTTACCCCATTTTAGAACCAATTATCTTATTCAATTTTCAGATTTCCAGAAATTGGATGAACACTCATTTTCTGAAATCTTAAATATTGAAGATGCAAAAAGTAAATTTTTCAACAAAACAGTGTTTGTGGGTAATGCTATTCGGCAGCCTGTTACATCCATTAATTTATATCGTGACAAAATTCAGAGAATTATTACTCACGAAAAATATTTCCCCAATGACAATCAGGTTCCCTATCATATTTTTTGGGCTGCTTTAGCTAAAATGTTTGAAGATGATGATATGACTCGTGTGGTCCCCCAAACGGGAACATATTTATTGGCGGTTTTGTCATTATTTTTGACATTTTTTTTAAGTCTCAAATTTAGCTCTAAAAGTACGGCGGGTTATTTTGTTTTTATTCTTTTCTTCTTTCCATTCATCAATGCGATTGGTTTAAAATATTTTCACATTTATATTCCTTGTTTTGAAATTATTTATATTACTGGGGTCACTATTTTATTTTTTACGTTTATGAAATTGGCGTGGCATTCCTATCAAAAATGGCGACTTGATGCATTGAAGATATATTTAAGCGATGCTCAGGAGATAAAACAAAATTTTATTTCACTCACGAGTCATAATCTCAATACGCCGATTGCCAAGTTGCAGGGTTTACTCGACATGTTAAAAAACGTTTCAATTGAAAATAGTGAAAATAAAGAACTTGAAAAATCTTATCACGAACTTCAGAAATTAACTTCTGAGATACAGCTTTCGATCAAGACCATGCTGATAGGTTATGGATTAGAAGAGAAAAATATTAGTATTTCTGCTCTTACTTTTTACGAGTTGATGCACAAAGTTCAAATTGAATCCTTAAATTTAATGAGTCATCTGCAAAGAAAATACGATTTTCAATTTGAGAGTTCTAGTCAAGTTCTTTATTTAGATTCGCGTGCTTTCATTAATCTAATTAACATTTTTTCTTATCTATTAACATTTGAAAATAGAGATTTATCTCTACAGACGAATCTTTCTTTACTTTTTTCTAAATCTGAAAGTAATTTAAAAATAGTGGTCCTCAGTTTTTCTCTTTTAGGAACCCATGCATCTGAAATTTTACATAATTTAGTAAATATCATTGTTCATCCAGAAATGCCTACTCGCTGGATGCAAAAAGATCATTTTTTTCTTGAGAATTTAGTGCGTTTTATTCGCCTTTATCAGTCAATTTACAAGATAAGTTGTCCGTTACAGACGAAGAATAGAATTGAGTTGCATGTTGAGATAAACTAATCATGGGGTATAATGGAAATTAGGAGGGGTTATGAAAAAAAATCTATCAAGTTTAGGGCTATTATTAGGTTTATCAATGTTAGGAAACGCGAGTTCCTTAAGTTCAGTAGGTGTTAAAGGAACAGGAAAATGTACCTATGCCAACTATGAAGAAGGCATCGAAGCCACACGATATCCGCCGGATGCTTGTGCAAGAGCACGCGAAGCCTGTGAGAGCAAGATCCCCTATTGGAAGTCTTGCTACCGCGTAGATTAAATTTAAATTAGCCAGCAGCACCCAAAATTTCATACTGACAGTTATCCTACAATACCAGAGGATAAACTGTCAGTATGAATAGTGCAAAATCTGCCTATCTCTTTTCTCAACTTATACAAGTTAAAATAAAACAATCACGATTCTCATAATTTTCTAATTTTTTTTTAGAAGGGAAAAGCACGATGCTGATTAATAATCTCATTCTTGGCAGCCTATTTTTTTTATTACATTTAACATTATCTGCAAAACCTGAGCGATGGGTTCTTAAAGATCCGAAGCAATCTATCGAAGTGGTTGAGAAAAATGGAATGCAAGTGGTTAAAGAATTTAGTTTGTCGGGGCATCACTATTTTGTGGTGAGTTTTGATCGTGAAAAAAATAAATTTTTTGATGTCAATATTTTATCAAATGCTTCCGATTCGATCACTCCCGATTTTCCTATCGGTTTGGAAAAAACAGTTAAAAAAGAAAATAAAGAGACACCCGAAATTACTTGGCATGTAAGAGATATGAACTATGGCAAACTTTCTAAAAAGAAAGATGGGAGAAATATTGTCATTGCGGTTTTAGATACAGGAATTGATCTTGAGCATCCTCATATCAGAAATCATATTTGGAGAAATCTCGATGAAATTCCGCAAAATAAAATTGATGATGATGGTAATGGTTTTATTGACGACTATAACGGATTTAGTTTTGTATCTCATACTGGTTATGTCGGTGATTCAGATGAACACGGGACTCACTGTGCGGGGATTATTGCAGCGGAACCAAAAGATAAATCAAAATTCAGTGCTCAAGGGGTTGCTCCTGGAGCAAAAATTATGTCGGTGCAATTGATTGGATATAATCGTCAGACCTTTCTTTCAGATGCCGCCGAAGCAATCAAATACGCTGTAGATAATGGTGCTCACATTCTATCGAATTCATGGCGAATTTATGAAAGTTGGAACTACATTTTTCCAACCGGCGAAAATCTTGAGTTGCTAAAAAGTGCGATCTCATATGCTGAAGAACATGGCGTAATTTTTGTTGCAGCAGCAGGCAATGAAGGCACTAATTTAGACACCAACGACAATCCTATCTATCCTGTGGGACTGAAAGAAATGTCATCACTTTTAGTTGGTGTTGCTGCATCCAATGTGGATAAAGAATTATCTTATTTTTCTAATTATGGTTTGAATGATGTGCATGTCGCTGCTCCAGGAGAAGACATTATGTCACTCGCTCCTTATAAAGAATGGCAGATGATGAGTGGAACGAGCATGGCAACACCACTTGTGGCAGGAATTATAGCACGTGGATTAAGTGCAGGGATGTCGCCTCATGAAGCGATACAAAAATTAATTGATACAAGTAATAAATTTGAGAATTGGTCGGAGTCTGTTCAAGGTCAGGGAGTTGTAAATATTGTAAGATATTTAAAATAAAAATCTTATCAAAACAAAAGGAATGCTGATGCGTTTTCTAAAAAAAACTAAGTTTCATTTTTTAATTATTTACCTTTTATTTTTCTTTCAATGTAAGGAAAGCGTTGAAAATAAACGAAGTAAGAATTCTGATCCTATCACTGCGTCAAGTGAAGCTGAAAAAATTCTTGAAAATGCCGGAGAAGAATCTAGCGTTGATTCTTCAGGAACAAGTTCACAATCAACTGAGACAGAAGCCAGTGCAACCAATGAGTCTTTGGGAGTGTATGTTAATGCGGTTGATGGAGCTATTTCTGGAATGGATATTAATAAAATTAAATTAAAAATTCGTGAATTTTCTGGATTTGAAAGCAACTCTTATGGGGTTTTACTTGGTGGGCCAAAAATAAAAATTGAAACCGTGAATCAAGATACGTCAGAGGTCATAGATAATAATATTTTCGGTGATAACTTAAAAACTACGATTGAAGTTAGAACGGAAGAAATAAATGCTGCGGGAAAAAATTTAGCAATCGCTGTTAGAGAAAATATTAATGGAAACGCAAGTCCTGTTAAAATTATTCCGCCTTCGTCGATCGTGTGGCAAAAAATAAATGATGAAAAATCGCTTGTATCATTTCCTGTCGCGGGTAGTGATGTGGATATTCAGTTGCTTAAATTGGAAACCGAGATGCTAAGTTCCGCCGTTGTCTATGTACCACGTCCTCCTGAGCCGCGAGGTTTATCTTGTCGCGGTGAAACTGCAAGTAAAATAAAGTTGAGTTGGGGTAATCCTGGTGGTGTGGTGGCTGCTTATAAAATTGTTTATGCCACTTTACCCGACACGATCAACAGTAAAATCGCTTGTGAAACAGGAACGGAGATAGATGATATTCCAGGAACGGCTAATGAATATTCCGTCGATAGTTTATCCGCGAGTACAAATTATACATTCAGATTATGTTCAAAAAATAATTCTTACCCCACCCCAGATATTTCGCCTGGATCAACATGCACGACATCCACCACAGCACCGAATATTCCTGTGTATCATGTGACGATGAATTCGGAAGCTTATGCGGTAAGGACATTATCTTATTTTTCAGGAACAGGGGATGTGTTAGATGCTGCTCCAACAGTTATCGACATAAAAGATGTTCATGGAACTTTTGGGGCTTCGTCATTTTTCATTGATCACGAAGGAAAACCAAATATTTCTTCTGTTGAAGGTGCCAATGATCGTATGCGGCAATTTAAGAAAGGTAACAGTTGGGAAACGATTAGAAATGTGACATTTCCATTTATGCAACAGAATAATCCTCAAGATCCAACACTTCCCTATTTTGAGTATTCATCTTTTAGTGCAATCGCTTTTGGTTCAGATACTTTAAATTTACTAGCATTCCAAAAACAACTACCTACGTATCAATATGAAATTTTCAAATTAATTTCCGACGATTCATGGGCAACTTATAAACTTTTAGATCAATATCCAGAAGATTATTATAATGAATTAACACCCTTTGGACTTTTAAAAGATAATAACAACACCATTCACTGGTTTGGTCTTGGCTATGTTCCCAATCAATCCAATCCAATGATCACACATCACAGTACAGATTCGAGTAACAATTATCAGAGAGAACTTTTTACGAATACGAGCTGTAATAATTACGCCATCAATACTAAAACAAGTGTTCGCGGTTTGGTGGATCAAAATGGCAAAATTCATCTTGCTTATCTTTGCTTTGACTCTGGAAGTAATAATAGAGTTTATATTTCTAATAATAAAAATGGAACTTGGGAACATCATTTAATCAAACAATATAATCCATCGGCTCAAGAACCATATATAAGCAATTTACAATCATTTAATATCAATAGAGCAGGAGATAAAGCTGTCGTTAGTATTGGGGTGGGTGGTACTGCTGAATTTGTCATCTATAAATTAAATCAAGATGGATCAAGTTCACCCATCGCTGTTCTGGGAACGGAGGAATATTCTGGTATTGGAAACGCTTGTTATGAAGCAAGTGCTTTTGAAATTGCATATTGTGATGCGAATGCAAAAGGTGCCGCCGTTTCTGCTATGGATTATGATGGATACATCCACATTTTTTATACGAGCTATAGTTCAACTCTTGGTATTCTTTTAACCCATTTGCATAATCGCTCCGGTAATTGGGTTAAAATAGATCATCAAAACTATTTAAATTTTCCAGTATCTAATAATGTAGGAGCGGGATCTTTTGAAGAGTTTATGATTGAAGGAATGCCGACACGATCTTATAGACCCTAGATTATTAAAAACTAAGTTCTGGCGAATAGATCAAATTCTTTCCATCGAAAAAATAGGGTGATTGTTTACTGCTAAGAGAAAAATATTTATCTTGAATCGTTTTCTTTAGACTGTGAGAGTCTAATTTAATTTGTGTTCCACCCAAAGCACTCCAATAAACTGCTATAGCACCGCCCACAATTGCGGCCGCTGTAGAACTTCCAGCGATCTCTGTTTTTTGATCTAAAACTATTTTAGAAAAAGATCTTATTTCTGGTTTTGATATTCCATTGACGATGCCAAATCCAGAAGCATCTGAATCAATCGCCCCGACAGTTAATACGTTGGGATTATCCGCAGGGATCATCAAAGATCGTTCGGGTGTTCCTTCGAGAATTTTTGTTCCTACACCATTAATGCTGATACGTAGTTTACTATCACTTCGGAAATTATTTGTTTTGGCTTTCACTGCGAGATAATAAATCCCTTGATTAAGATCAAGACTCAGAATAGCTTCACGAGCATGGGCTGAAAATTGTTTATCATCCTCACCATGAAGAATGCCGTCTTGAATTAATTGTGAAGAAGCAATGATCTGTTTATTTTGGTCAAGAACTAATAAATCTAAATCTTGTTTGCTGCGATAGGTTTTAAGTTCTGTAAAATCATTCCAACTTAAAACAATTCTGGTATTGGTAGAATCTTTTGTAACCAATAGACGAACAAAATTATTTTCATACGGTAATTTCACATTAGCTTTCTCATCTAATGTAATCGCAGTTTCAAAAATTGAGTTGCGATAATTCCCCGCAGCATTTACCCAGATCACTCCTGATTCAATAGCACGATTGACTTCTTCATTGATAAAACCTTTGCCGTCGAAATTGCCACCAAATTCATACACCTGAGAATAAACCACGATATTAATTTTTTTATGAATGACTTGATCAATAGCAGAACTGAAATTCGTAAAATCAGAAGTGTTAAAAAGAAGAATTTCTGGACCCAAACAATTTTGACTTGCTGAAGTTTTTCCTTTGGCAATTCCATAAACAAGCTCAGCCATTTTTGTACCATGAATAGTAATGCGGGTATTTTGTCCAGGGAAAGGTTCGATATTAGTTCCTTGAGGAAGGTCGCCATTTTTAATGGAGTCATCTAACCCTTGAAACCCATTATCGAGGATGGCTACTTTAATTCCTGAACCACAGAATCCACTCTGATGAAATTTTTCAACACCGATTTTTTGAATAATTTCCGAAAGGTTTGAAATTTTTTTGCTATCCGATATTTTTTCTAAAACTTTTGTTTTTTGTGGACTAATTTCAGGGGCATTCTCTGAATTAAAACGAGCACAAGAAGTTATTAGCGATAATAATATTATTATATAAATCATTAAAATATTATAAGTATTTTAATAAAATAATCAATGTATTTTATGAAAAACGAGGTTTAAAACCTGAAAGGTTTCAGTTAAACT
>CAZFSQ010000007.1:0-16023 GCA_964521975.1 uncultured Oligoflexales bacterium
AAGAGTTTATTCGGGAAATAAGAAGAATGACCAATTTACCTTTGTTTGTTTCTTCGGCCTCCGCAAGTGATATTAATTTACCCAAAGATATTATCTTGATTGAGAAGAGACCATATCGCGTGCAGGAATTGAGGAAGTTGGTGTGAACGGCGAGATTTTTTACAACTGTTTATTTATTTTAAGCAAAAATTAATGCATGATTAAAACATTGCAGCACCAGTTAAGTGAATTAGAGAAGGTCGTAAAAGATGAAAGTTAACTTACTCAAACAAGCCAAAACAGCATCTCAAAATGCATATGCCCCATACAGCAAATTTCATGTAGGTGCATCCATTTTATTTAATGATGGTTCCGTTTATTCAGGATGTAATGTCGAAAACGCATCTTATGGATTAACGATTTGTGCGGAACGTAATGCAATTTTTCAGGGTGTTGTTTACGGAAAAAAGAAAATAAAAAAAGTGGTGATTTATACGCCAACAAAAAAGCCAACCATGCCATGTGGAGCATGTCGTCAGGTGATTTGGGAGTTTGGTAAAGATGTCGAAATTGAATCATATTGTGATGGAAAAAAGGTAGAAAAAAATACGATTCGAGAATTATTACCTAAGGGGTTTGATTTATAAAAAATGCAAGAAGAAATATCCATTCTAGGCATTGATCCGGGTTCTCATATTACGGGGTTTGCTTGTATTACAAAACCACCCGTCATGGCCAACGACCGAAGGGAGAGCATGGGCATCTTGCTCAAAGATGTCGGAGTCATCCGTCTTAAAAAAGAAGATTCATTTAACGAACGTATTGGTAATTTGCACGAAGCAATTTATTCTTTATCGCAAAATTTAAAACCTAGTATCTGTGTCTTAGAAACAGCATTTTACGGAGAAAATATCAATACAGCGATTAAAATGGGAGAGATTCGTGGAGCAATTATTTCTTCATTACATAGAATGCGAATTCCTATTTTTGCAATAACTCCTGCTCAAGTTAAAAAAACAATTGCTGGATCGGGACGAGCCAGTAAGGAAGATATTTATTATGCGTTGCAGCATTTGATGAAATTCCAAAAAGGGGATTTGCCTTTTGATGCGTGTGATGCTTTTGCTATTGCGTTAACCTATGGATTGACTCTAAAATCAAATGTAAGGAGTAAATCCCATGAAAAAAATTTTGAAACGAATTTGCCTTAGTCTTATTTTTATTTCCTCATGTAGCACTAACTTTTACGAACCCTTTGCCAATAAAAAATCAACCACTGCATTATTAGAAAAAACAAAAATGTATTTGGACGAAGGAAAATATGACAATGCCTATAACACGATTGAACCTGTCGTCAATAGTAGCGATGACTCGAATGAAGCGAGGCTTTTATATGTTTCGGCAACGATGGGGGTAGCGGGTCTTGATATGTGGACGATCTTAACCAAGATCGTGGAAAGTTCATCGACCAGCACAAACTTAGCCAGTACGCAAAGTTCTGGAATGGGAGGATTGTTTGATCAATTTTCTGAAACTTTTTTGGGTACAGGTGAAACGAGAGAAAAAAAATTGGCAGCGATTGCACTCGCGATTTCTGCATTAAAAAAAGCACCCATTCCCACAGAATCTAAATTGGTTAATCTTGGGTGCTTTTTGTCAGGGATTTTGGCGATTCCACGTATTACGGATTTAACAACCAATTTGGAAACGGCTCAATCAAGTTTACAAAATGTTTTTTCTAATAAAACAGGATCAGGGTCTTCAGCCAGTGAATGTCCTGATATTGATACATTGAATACGAGTATCGAAAACACATCATCTATTGCGAATGAATTTTCGTTGGTACTGGATTCAATTGCTGAATGTCCATTCTTAAAATTTGCCGATGCGGAAGGAACGCTCAATACGGTGCAGACACAGTTGCAAAGTGTTTTAGCCGGTGCGGATAAAGGTTGTGCTGATTTACCAACTTGTTCAGGAAATGATTTAGCGTGCCAAGCTCTAGGTCTTGGTTGTGTGCAGTCAAGTATGGATACGGCTTCTGCGGTTGAAGGGGATGGTAAAGTTTCTTCCTGCGAATTTTTAATGCACTGTTATGATCCAACCAATTGTTTTTCACTTTAATTTTTTAAGAGAGGAAATGGGCTATGAAAGTTAAAATTTTGATCACGATGACCATGATGTGGACGGTATCTATTTTTGCTGAAACAAAAAATTCAACCAATAGTGTTCAAGTGATGATGCAAGATAAGCTCAGTCACTCGCAAATGATTTTGAAAGGGATGACCACAGAAAATTTTGATCTTATTTTGCAGAATACAAAATTGCTCGGTCTTATTAGCAAAGCGACGGTGTGGCATAAAAGCGACAATGAAGATTTTCGTCGCCACGCCGCGAATTTTCAAGAGTCAGTGAATTTTATGGAAGAGCAAGCGAAAAATAAAAATCTTGAAGGTGTGACGATGGGGTATATGCGACTCGTGTTTAATTGTTTACATTGTCATAATTTGGTGAGGCAGAAGAAGAAATAACATTGAGCAAACGTGTCTAAGTTAAATGGAACCAAAACAATTAATTTGGTCGCAGGTCCGAATGGAAGCGGCAAGACGACATTTGCAGAATCTTTTATTATTCGAGAAAGTAAAAATGTTATTTTCTTAAATCCAGATATTATTGCCGCAGGGATTGGCCCACAAGACTTTGAGAAAGCATCATTTCATGCTGGAAGATTATTAATTACAGAAATAAAAAACAGAATTAGTAGAGAAGAAAGTTTTTGTTTTGAATCAACCCTTTCAGGAAAGACATGGTATCCAATATTAAAAGATGCATTAAACAATGGATATACGCTTAATATTTATTTCTTAATTTTAAATAATTCTAAGAAAAATTTGGAGCGTATTGCAAGGCGAGTGCGTCAAGGTGGACATAATGTGTCTGCCAAAATTGTGATGCGTCGATATCCAAGGAGTATTAAGAATTTTTGGAATTTGTTTCGATCTCTAAGCAATAGTTGGGTTGTTTTAGATAATTCTAATTCGTTTCCAAAAATTGTGATGTCGAAAATTATATATGATGCTTTAACTGAAAACGAACGAATAAAATTTGAAAAGAAATTTCTAAAAGGAAAATTAATTTGATATGACAAAAGAAGAAAAAGAAGATCAAGAATTAAGAAAAAGAATTGAAAAAGCCATGAAAAAAATTCCCGCGATGTTACGTAAAAAAGCTAAAGCCTACCGTGAACATCAAAAAGATGTGAAAAGGTTTGCCAAGGTGACAAAGGAATTGAAAAGAATGGGTTAATAAATAACCACAAAATTCAAATTCCCACGTTTTACTTTAATATCAAAATTTAATTCTAAATTTTCATCGTGAATTAATTGATTCTCTAATTGTTCTGAATGAATAATAATATTATTTTCGATATAAAACTCAAAAATAAAATTATATTTTCCATCAGCGATAAGATTTTCCAAAGTAAAATTTAACTTACCATAACCATCTATAAGCCACTCGTTCACTTCATTCTCAGTACTATTAAAATATCGACAAACAATTTTTTTAATTTCAATGTTAGAACTATCTGAAATTGATTTAGGCAATTTATCTTGCAGCCATTGATTCATTTTTTCAATGTCTTCCGCAGAAACTTTTTTATCACCATACCAAGAGGGGGGCATCATTTTATTTGCATCTTGAGATGATATGCGTTGAATCATTTCTTGAACGAATTTTTCTTGTGAAGAAAATTTTTGCGAATCAAAAACAAAAGGAAAAGCGGTCAAATTTAATTGCGAATTGTCATGACAAGAAATACAGTCATATTTTTTAAAAATTGGTTTTATATCTTGATAAGTTGTTATTGGGTCTTCAGTCAACGTGTAGTTCAAAAGTAAATTAAGATTTTGCCTACGAATTTCGCGTTTGTGAATTTCAATGATGACAGGCTTTTCTAAAACCTCATCTCCTTCTTTAATAATATGGCGAAAAAATCCAGAACCTATGACTTCACCTTGGTCATTGATAATTGAAATTTCAATTTCTTTTAATCCGATTTGGAGTTGTGACAAGGTGATTTGATTTTGTTCTGAATTAAATTTAAAAAAAATATCTTCACCTTCTTGTTTATATCTTTGATCGTCTTTCACGAAAAAAACACGAACACGAATCGTGCGAGGTTTTTCTTCATCAAGATTTAAATTTTTTGTATTGAATGCGAGAACTATTTTTGAGCTTGTTTGAGGAGGTGGTTTTAGATCAGGTTCAAGAGGAGAGCAACTAAGTTGTAATGTGGCAATAGCAATGAAAGATAATTTACTCATAAAACATTTTCATTTTGTTTAATAAAACAGGAGCAGAAACATATCCAGAAATGGTGACGGCTTTATCTAAATTTCCGTCGGTAGGGAGTAAGACTAATGTAGGTAAACTATGTAGGCTATATTTTTCTACTAGAGAATCGTTTTTATCATTGGATTCTGTAAGATCAAGTTTGAGAGGGATAAAATTATTTTTAATAAATTCTTGAACATTGGGATCCATAAAAGTTGTCGCATCCATTTTTTTACAGGCTTCACACCATTCTGCCCAAGCATCTAAAATAATGGGACGATTTTTTTCTTTAGCTTGATTTAAAGCTGATTCAATTTCATGAAGCCATGCAACTTTTTCTTGTTGGGAATTTTCTTGAATGGTGAGTGAAGAAGTTAATTGTTGTGATAAACCAAAAATTCCAATTCCTAAAATAATTGTTGGAAGGAGGGTCGTGGCTTTTTTCAGTTGCAACTTATTTGAGTAAATCCAGAGCATTGTCAATGTTCCGCCAATGGTTAATCCATAGAGAGCAATTGTTGGCCAATATTCTCTTAACTCACTAAAAAATCCATAGAGCGGAATTCTTAAATAATAAAAACTGAGACCAAACATAATCGCTGCAAAAATGTATTTAATGGCAGTTTGCAAATGATGATGAACTTTAATTTTAGAAAGTTTGGCAGCAGTACCGCCAAGAAAAACATAAGGTAGGCCAAAACCGAAACTATAGACAAACATGAGAAGGCTACCTTTTTTTACATCTTGACTTTCGGCGGTGAGAGCTAAAAGTGTGGCTAGAATTGGACCCGTGCAAGGAGAAGCAACAAGACCTGCACCCGTTCCCATGAGAAAGGTGTTCCACTTCGACGGACGACCCGATCCCACACGTGAACCCATCATTTGTAAGCTAGATAAATTGCCATAACCGAGCATCGTCATGCCGAGTAAAAACATAATGCAAGCAAAAATAATATTGAAAGCTTTTGATGCGAGCAAACTACCGAACAAAGTTCCACTCATTGCTGCGGCAATACCAAGAACTGTATAGCTAATGACAATACCTCCTGCGTAAAGCGTGGAACTTAATAAAGCACTTGATCCTTGTCCGCTTAATAAACGAATAGTGATGGGTATCATCGGATAAACACATGGGGTTAAATTGGTGAGGAGTCCACCGAGGAATACAATCAGTAGCAAAGTCCATAAAGAGGTTTTAGAACTTTTGAGTTGATTTGCTAATGAGGTTTCAAGATCTGTATTCGCATTTTCATTGGTATTCGATACTAAAAAAGATTCTGAAGTCATGACCACAGGAATAATTATTTCTTCTGTATGAGGATATAAACAAATTCTTTGTGTACAGCCGACGTAAGTTAAACTGATATTAAAATTTTTATCTTTAAATGGAGTTATAGCAGAAAAATAAATTTCAAATTCGCCGTTTTCATAAATTTCTACGGTTCCTTCGCCAAGTGGGTCTTCAATTTTTCTTGTTCCCGGTCCATTGATTTTATCGAGAGAAAATCCAAGAGGTCCGTTGATTTTTAAGCGATGCGTATAAATACCAAAGCCTTGTGTGGTTTCTAATGTGAGTGCTACTTGCACTTTTCCTGCGGGATCACTAAGAGCAGAAATACCTCGCCAATGGATGACATCGGTGGGTTTCAAATCGTTTGGAAGATCATTTTCGTTGGGATTAAATGAGAATGCAGTGACTGAAATGAAGAGCAGTAGTGATGAAAATAAACCTCTCATATAAGACTATTATATCAAACTTCTCACTGTTTGTTCGAGATCAGCAATGGCGATATTGCTTTTTTGCTCTGCTTTTTTCATGTTTTTTAATGAAAAGGTTTGATTTTTATTCTCATCTTGACCCACGATAATAATATTCTCTACGCCAATTCGATCAGCATGTTTAAATAAATGGCCTGGTTTTCCTTCCGCAGAAATTAGTTCACAAGGGATATTCCAATTTCTAATGCTATTTAAAATTGAACACGCATAAGCGTGAGAATCTTCTCCTAAAGAAATAATAGCGATTTGAGAATGAGATTTTAATGTGTGAGATGATTTATCTTCTGAAATAAGTGCTGCCAATAGGCGATCAATGCCAAAAGAACCTCCAACTCCAGGTAATTCTCGTTTGGTAAAACGCTCTGCTAGATGATCATAACGTCCACCGGATGCAATGGAACCCATGTCAGGATGTGATGTTAAAAATGTTTCAAAAACAATTCCTGTGTAATAACCAAGTCCTCTCGCAATAGATAAATCGGCATGAATGTTTTTATCACCGAAGGCATCTTTAAGAATTTTTACAGTATCAAAAAAATGAGGATGGTTTTTAATCGTGTTTTCGTTTTTTAATTCACCAAAAAAACTTTGAACTATGGATGAGTTCCAATTTGAGTTAAGCTGCTGCAACAGTTCTGACACTTTATCCATTCCAATTTTGTCAATTTTATCGAGGAGAATAAGAATTTTATTTTCTTCTTGAGATTTAGCAGTCACAGCAAAATGTTTTTGAATGAGTGAAGATAAAATTTCACGATGTCCTAATCGAATCATGAAATCATGAATATTTAATTGCTTAAGACTAGACGCAATGAAGTGAATGATCTCGATATCAGCAAGATAAGATTTAGTTCCAATAATATCCACATCGCATTGGGTAAATTCGCGGTATCGTCCTTTTTGCGTATTTTCTCCTCGGAAGACTTGACCAAACTGAATTTTTTTTAATGGAAAAATAAGTTCATTTAAGTTCTGTGCAACATAACGAGCAAACGGAACGGTGAGATCAAATCGCAAAGCGACATCACGTTCACCATGATCTTTAAATTTATAAATTTGTTTTTCAGTTTCATCACCACCTTGACCCGTCAATGTTTCAAGATATTCCAGAGTTGGCGTCTCAATCAATTGAAAGCCGCATTTTTGTGCATAACTTACAAGCGTTGAAATAAGAAAGTTTTTTTGATTGGCCTCGAAGGGCAAAATGTCCCGAAAGCCTTTAAGTCGTCGTGGTTCGATATGTGTCATAAAAATCCTTCAAAAAAAAACCTCACTATGTATTCTATAGTGAGGTTTCACTCAAAAGAAAGAAGAAAAAAATTATATTTGTGATCCTGTGATGGTTGCTGTCTTAGTGTTCCAAGTTGCATAATTGGTTGCAAGGCTGCCAATACGGAGAAAATCTTTCATTTGATATCCTATCAAAGACTTAGGAACCCAGAAAAGAGCAGCGGCTTCACCTACCATATTGCGTCGTGAATCAAGACGGCCGAGTTCTTGTGTTAAAAGAGCTTTGGGAACTAATAAAGAGGCAGCGAACATATTTTCTTCAAATTCAACAAGTTCTTTACGCAATTCTCCGAGTTCTGGAAAACGCAATCTCTCGGCTTGAAAAATAATTTTGGCGATGTCTCGTACCATGCTAAGACGTGTCTGTGGCTTTAACTCGCCTTTTTTATATTGCAAAACATATTGTCCCGAACGAACCCGTAAAATGCGACTTAACTTATCGACCATGTCTACAGGTTGAGCATCTATAAATGCAAAAAATCGTAAAACTTCTGGTAGATAAAGGGGAGGTGTTGAAAAGTCAGCTTGTTTTAAAAGTGTATTGGCAAAATTTTCGATGCGTTGACGGATGATATCAACCACATCAGCAAAAGCGTGGGTCACTTTGTCATAATTTTCTTGTATAGATTTAGATTCGATATGCTCATAATAAGCTTCATCCAAATTAATATTGCCTGTAGCAATGTCATGTAAAAGAGTGGCTTCAACTTTGAGTGTTTTAGAAAGTTTTTCAAGGGCGAAAACAGAACGCACATTTTTTTCACCACGTTTCCAATGACTGCAATCGGAAGGGTTATAATCTAAAATTCCCCCGACTTCTTGGTCATTGATTTTGCTTCCAGTGTTGAGAGCCAAAACTTTTTGGCAAAACTTAAAAAGTTGAATTGAATGTGGAAATTTCACATGATTCGAGCGTCCCATCTCTTTTCTCCTCTTAACATCCTTGTAAGCGTAAAATGAATGCCAAATTTATTTTTAAAAATTAATTTTTGAACTTATTATTTATGATAACCTTCGCCGTGATTTAATGTCAACAGTTGCACTAAAATAAATTTTTTAGTTTGTATTTTTCGTCGGTTAAAATTTGGTGAAAAATAAAAAATTATTTTTTGACAGGCTTTAGCTGTCTTACAGGTAGAAGATCTTTATGGCGTAAAATTTTGAGCAATGACCCGCGAAAATTGGAAAAAGCCACTTGCCGTGCCCTTTGTATACCCTGTCCTGGGCCTCTAATTTCTTTTCCAGAAGTTGCATGAATGATATCACCTAAGTTATTTTTGTTTACATTCTCAACGAGGACAACATGTCCTGAGTAAACAAGAAAATCCCCCGGCACAACTTGATCGGTCGCAGTTCCTAAATCAATCAAGGCAAATTTCTTATAAAGTTGCCGACTGCTCAAATGTTCCATATCGCGTGACGTAAGATAGGGGAATGATAATCCTGCTTTTTGATAAACCGTGTGAATAAAATGACTACAATCCAAATCTTGTTCGCTATTACCACCCCAAGTGTAATTGATATTTCCTTCCTCCAAAAGTTTGCCGGCGATTTGTAAAATGTTTTTTTGTTGTGGAGATAAGACAACTGAAAAAAGTGGGGATGCGAAAAGTAGAATGGTATAAATTTTTTTTCTGATCATCGCTTTGAGTCTATAACTTTTACTAAGTCTTAGTCAAATGGTTCAAGGTAATATTTTCCTACCGAAAACCATTACATTTTTCATATTACATCAGCGATCTAATTATCAACGATATGCCGTCGCGAAGTTATCGAGGACCGTAAGTTTTATAACCGGTCATCGAGATTGTGTGTCATGAAACAGCTTTATCATCTGCTTATGATTTGTGTTTAGTTTTAATCTTAAAAATGCTTTTCACGTTATCTCGAATGACAATACACAGCCCAAGCCAAGTTTTTTCTTGTTGTTGTTTTAATGCTAACAAAAGGCGATCATGAATTTTTTGTCGGCTAGGCTTTGAGAGTAATGCAATCAGCAATCCAGAATGTTGTTCAGTGCGAAATCTAACAAAACCTTTATCTGTCGTAATCAACAGTCGCCTTTCATTTTTTGCAATTTTCCAAAGTTCATCATCAGTAATATCTTTCAGGTTTGTACCGCGTATGTCTTTAACATCGTGGCCCATGTCTTTTAATGTTTTAACAGTGATAAGTGGTATATTTTCGTCAACAATAATTTTCATTAAGAACCTGAAATTGCTTCAAGTGGGGTTACTTGTTCTTCTGTAAGAATGGCCGCATAATCTAAAGCTGCAAGAATATCCTTTCGCGTAAGCGAAGGAAAATCGTTTAGTAAGTCTTCAATAGCATCTCCATTGGCGAGCATTTTAACGATTTGATGAACGGGTATGCGAGTTCCTTTGATTATAGCTTGTCCATGACAAATCAAAGGGTCTATTGAAATTCGTTTGGGTAGTGACATGCGTTATCCTCTCTTTTCAATTTTCATTAAATGGATTGTGCAACATGCCCATTATAGTAAAATGTACACTTACATGAAATTTAAAACTAAATATGTTTTGTTGATTTTATGTTTTTATTCGAGGAATACTTGGTCTACCGATATAGGTAAACTTGTTGTTGGATCGTGTTTTGAACTACAAAGGTCGCTTAGTTTTCTCGAATGGTTTTCTGACCATCATATTAAAGTAAATAAATTGTTATCAATAAGTGAAAGAGAAAGACTTAACCAATTAGGTGAGGCTTCATTTCTTGAAGCAGTAAAAATTTCCCAATGGCTGCGTAGTCATTTTGAGGAAGCGGGGTGGTACGCTTCGCAGGAGTTACTTAAAAGAGAAAATTTGGGTCATGAATTTGCAGTTCAACTTTCTAAGGAAAATTTACAAGAAATATTTTTTTTAGAAACTAATTTATCCCTCGGTTCTGGAAGTGTTGCTCATGCTCAGGTTTTCGTTGTTCCATATCGAAACTTTGGTTTGGGGCATTTTGCTTTAGGGATAGAAGGTACGGTTTATCATTACGGCACAAATAATGGAACATTGACAAATGATCGAGAAGGAGTGCTGCGAGCAGAATTAACCGATGAATTTTTATCGTGATATCCAGATAATTTAATCGTTGGGGTTCCCATTGGTTTAACGAAAGCAGATGCGGAAGCCATTACTTATGCTTTTTTGCGTCAGGAAAAAGAGGGGAATAAATTTAACTATGATTTATTAACAAATAATTGTGCAACAAGGCCATGTCAAATTTTAAGTTCTTTGGGATTGGTTCCAAAAGTAAATCGAACACCTATTGGAGCATTTGAAAATATTATAGAAATATTGGGCGTACCAGCGGCCATAGTTTATTACAACCCAGTTCCGGCAGAGCTAAATAAATTTCTTACAAATTCTTCTCGATTAGTTAAAAAAATTAATGAGCGAATAAAAGAATTGCGATAAAAAAAGAAGTTTTATCTCTATCTGATTACCGCAAACCTCCAAAGGACTACAAATTGATAAACTAAATATTTTTTGTCTACAAAAGGCAGACAAGGTCAAAAAGCAAAAGAGTATTAAAAAATAAAAACATCTTTGGGATTTTTTCTTTTTGGGTTCCAAGGGTTTCAACCCTTGGTCGTTTCGTAGAGGAGGGGGATGAGTTTGAGAAGGGGGAGGAGAGAATCGAAACTCTCCTCCCCCTTCTCAAGAAAATACCTCTTAGCACCCGCTCTTTTTTTTGTTACCATGAAAGAGTGATTTGCTATGCTCTAGGAGGGTTTTTTGCAACCAAAAATTTTATTGATTGATGATTCAACCGCTATTCAAAAAGTGGTGCAGTTAGCTTTTAGTGAGTTTGAGTTAGATATTAGCTTTTCGCATACGATTGCTGAAGCAGCTCAATTAGTGAAACGCAAAACTTATGACTTTATGATTTTAGATGTGGGGCTTGATCGCTCGGAAGATTTAGTCGCTATCAAAGAATTTTATCAAGCCTGTCAAAAGCAATCACAGTATGTGCTATTGCTCTTGGGAAGTTTAGTACAAAAGCACGAACCTAAATTAAAAGATATTGGGTTTAAACAATTTTTGAAGAAACCATTTCAAGGATCACAATTATTAGATGTCGTGCGAAAGTTGATGGGAGAAAAATTGCAATTAAAAATGGAAGCGGAAGATGACAAAGTTGGTGAACATCTATCTGAGATGCCACCTCTTCCGATGATGCAAAGTATGCAGCGAGAGACGAGAGGAGAAAAAGCTTTTCCTGAGGTTGATTTACCTCCAGCACCTATTACACAAAAAATAATTGAGTCTATCAATTTTAAAGAAATAGCTAAGCCTCTCGAAGGAGAAATTCCGCAGCATATAAAAAATGTCGTGGAAGCTTATTGCGAAAAATATTTTGTCAAAGTAGCTCGTGATGTAATCACTGAAGAAATTAGAAAATTAGCCCAAGAGCGATCACGACTTTTTCAAGAAAATTAGAAACGAATTTTAAATTTTATGCGAACACTTCACACCATTCAAATTGAACCGATCATCACGAGAGCCTTAGAGGAAGATTGGGGCTATGGGGATTGGACCACCGATTTGTGTGTGCATAAAAATGCTCAAGCTCAAGCAAAAATTATTTCTAAACAAGCGACACCAATCACTGTCGCTGGCATTGAAATTGTCGATGCTGTTTTTCATAAAGTTGATCCACAAATTCGCTGTCAATTTTTAAAAGACAATGGCGAAGAAGTTTCTAAAGGGGAAACGATTGTTGATATTTCTGGTCCTGCTCAATCACTCTTAAAAGGCGAACGAGTAGCTCTTAATTTTTTGTGTCGTATGATGGGAATTGCAACGTTGACAAGATCATTCGTTAGAGCAGTTGAGGGTACAGGTGCTCAAATTTTAGATACTAGAAAAACAACGCCTGGGTTAAGAATTTTAGAAAAAGCAGCAACGATTGCAGGGGGTGCAAGGAATCACCGATTCGGTCTTTGTGACGGAGTGATCGTTAAAGAAAATCATATCCGAGCAGCAGGTGGGATCAAACAAGCTGTGTCGCGTTTACTTGAGAGTTTATCACCTACATTAAAAATTGAAGTGGAAGTAACCAATTTGCAGGAAGTGCAAGAGGCTGTTGAAGCGGGTGCGGATTTAATTATGTTGGATAATATGTCGCCTTCTGAAATGACAATGGCAGTAAGAAATGTAGGTGGACGAGTGAAAGTCGAAGCTTCAGGCAATGTTCGACTTGATAATGTAAGACAAGTTGCCGAAACGGGGGTTGATTTTATTTCAACCAGTTCTATTTTGCATTCCGCTCCTTGGTGTGATCTCTCTTTGTTATTTCAAAAATAATGAAATTTTATTTTAAAATTTTAGATTCTGTGGATTCAACTTCGGAAGAATGTCAGAGATTTTTCCAAAATAATAATGAAGATGATTTATTTGTGGCGATTGCTGCCAAAGAACAAGCAAGGGGCAGGGGGAGACATGGTCATCATTGGGAAAGCCCACCAGGAAATATTTATTTAAGCTGTGCGTGGAAAGTAAAAGAAGTTACGAGCGAAAAAAATAGTATTTCGAGTTTACCTCTGACGATGGGAGCAATTTTACAAGAGTGGATCAAGATTAATTTTGATATTGAAACAATTCTTAAGTGGCCCAATGATATTCTATTTGCCGGAAAAAAATTAGCAGGCATTTTGTGTCAATCAAGTTTTCAAAATGGTAGTGCGATTGTCACCGTTGGAATTGGCATCAATGTTCAAGGAAAATTTAAAGTTGATGGTGTTTTTGATACCGAACCAGTAAGTGTTGCTGAGATTACCCATCAAAGTGATTGGGATATTGGAGTTTTGGTGGAGTCTTTGGCTAAAAGAATTTACGGCGTAGGTAGTAATCCACTGTCATGCCCAACGAACGAAGTGAGAGCCAGGGCATCTTCTTTAGAAGGAGATTTATTTTTTCATCCCCAAACTAAAGAAATTAAAAAATATTTTGGCGTGGACCAAGATGGAGCGATGATTTTACAAAATTTGGCGAATGAAAAAAAAGAAATTTATCAAAGTATCGAGCAAGGACATCGGTGGGTTTGGCAAAAACCTTTGCAGAAAAATTTTTCAGCTATATTTTCTGATCTTGGAAATTCAAAAACTAAAATCGTAAAATATAATGTGAATGGATTTTCAGAGATAAAAAATGTGGAAGAAATAATAAATACAGATGGAAGTTTTATTCCACTTTATTGGATGAGTGTAACGCATTCAGAAGTTGAAAATAATTTTTTAGCACAGTTACAAAAAAATAAAAAAATAATCCCTTGTAAATTAAACAAGCGTTTTTTTATGCTCCATCATTCAGATTATCAGATAGAGCAAATGGGTATTGACCGCATTGCTCAGATTGAAGGGGCCATAGCATTAGCAAAAAATAATTTTGAAAATATTTTAGTTATAGGTTGTGGAACTGCAACCACATTGGACATCATCCAAAATAAAAATCATCGTGGTGGATTTATTTTGCCAAGTTTTGAAATTGCCAATCAGAGTTTGCATCAACATACTGCACAACTTCCTCTTATCAGAGAAATGGAGAGGCAAAACTATTTAAAACTAGGTTTGAATACGGAAGAAGCAATGGTAAACGGATATTATTACGCAATGAACTCGTTCATTGAAAAATTAATAGTAAAGCATCATATTCAAAAAATCTATGTTACGGGTGGTGGAGGAAAAATGTTTTCAGAATTTTTTCCTGAATCACAATTTGAAAAGAATTTAGGATTTTATGGAATGTTGTCGATGGTTCAAGGCGGTATCCTTTGATTCTACCAAGTGATAAATCTCTTACCCATCGAGCTGTTTTGTTTGCAGCGATGATTCCTGGTGAGCATATTATCGAGGGTCCTCTTCAGGGGGATGATTGTTTAAGAACATTACATGCTATCGAATTATTAGGTGTCAAAGTTAAAAAAAAAAATAATGCTTGGGAAATTTCTAGTCGCGGAATAAGTGAATGGGTATCTCCAATAGAACCCATTGACTGTGGGAATAGTGGCACGACAGCTCGAATGCTACTAGGAATTCTTTCTTCGGTCCCTGGTTTGTTTTCGATATTATATGGCGATTCCTCATTAAGTCGAAGACCTATGCGACGAGTGATTGAGCCACTCAAAAAAATGGGTGCAAACATAGTTGCTCGCTCCGACCATCAGTTTTTACCATGTGCAATTCTAGGGGAAAAATTAAGTGGGAAAAAAATAAAATTAGAAATTCCCTCTGCTCAACTAAAATCTGCTCTGTTACTTTCTGGTTTAAACGCGAGTGGAAAAACGGAGATTACTTTACCCATGGGTTCTCGCGATCATACAGAAAAAATGCTCGAAAAATTAAATTTTTCTTTTAAGAAAAAGGCGAGTCATACTCATGAAATATTGACTGTAGAAGAATATAAAGTCGTTAGACAAAAAAACATTCATTGGGCAATTCCTAAAGATCCTTCTTCAGCAGCTTATTGGGCATGTTTGCAAGCGGTGATGCCCAAAGGAAAAATTACTTTGAGAAATGTTTTAAATAATTCTACGCGACTTGGATTTTTAAAGTATTTTGATAGAGCTGGCGTGCGGTATCAAAAAATAGAAAATAAAAAAAATGATTCAAAATTTCCTGAACCCGTGATGGATTTAGTTGTGTGGGGTGGAAGTGAATTGAAAGCGGCTGATATAACAAGGGAAGAAATTCCCTCTCTGATCGACGAAATTCCCGTGTTAAGTTTGGTGTCAGTTTTTGCTCATGGTGTGAGTAAATTTCATGGACTTTCAGAATTGCGGGTGAAAGAGAGTGATCGTTTAGAAAAAATTTGCGAATTACTCAATTTAATTGGAGCTAGAGCAAAAATCATAGATGATGATTTAAAAATTACGGGTCCATTAAAAAAAATAAATGCTTTTGCATTTGATCCTGAAGGGGATCATCGACTGTGTATGGTGGCATCTATTTTTGCAAAATTATCGAAAAAAGATTGTCACGTTAAAGATAAAAATTGTGTTAAGGTTAGTTATCCAAATTTTTTTGACCACATGGGAGAATTTAGATAAAAATATGACACGGAAACCGTTTATCGTTGCCATTGACGGACCCGCAGGTTCGGGTAAAAGCAGTGTATCATCCGAAATCGCTAAAAAACTTGGGTGGAGTTATGTCAATACCGGAGCACTTTATCGAGCCGTGGCACTATTAGCGATTATAAACTTTAAAAATAAAATAAAAAATCCGCATGATGTTTTACCGATGGAAATGGAACCCTTTGCTCATGAACTTATTCGTTCTTGTCGCTGGCAACCGCAAGATAAAAAGCTTTTTATCGGTGAGGAAGATATTACGAAACAATTATATACGGAGGAAACAACGCGATGGGTAAGTTATGTTTCATCTTTGCAAAATGTCAGAAAAATTTTATTACCCTTGCAGCGAAATATGGCGTTATCACACGCGAATGGTGTGTTGCTTGATGGGCGTGATATCGGAACAGTTGTTTTTCCTGATGCGAATTTAAAAATATTTTTGACAGCATCGCTTGAAGTGCGAGCTAAGAGAAGATTATCTCAAGTTAAAGGCAATCAAGAAAATCTTGAGCATATTATGCAAGATATTAAAAGACGAGATCAATTAGATGAGAC
>CAZFSQ010000008.1:0-16014 GCA_964521975.1 uncultured Oligoflexales bacterium
TGAAAAGTTGAAATTGAAATTGGTTGAGCCATTTCGTTTTTTATTTAAAGATGAAGTGAGAATGCTCGGACGAGAACTCGGTATATCGAATGAACTGGTTGATCGCCACCCATTTCCTGGACCTGGCTTATCCGTAAGAATTTTAGGGGAAATTTCAGAAGAGAAAATTAAAATTTGGCAAGAAGCAGATGATATTTTTATTCGACAGCTCAAAGAAAAAAATCTTTATCAAAAAGTGTGGCAGGCGTTTTGTGTTCTATTACCTGTACAATCTGTGGGCGTGATGGGAGATAACCGGACCTATCAATGGACACTTGCTCTTAGAGCAGTTTTATCGGTGGATGGTATGACGGCCTCGGTGGCAGAACTACCGATGGATTTTTTAGTTACAGTGTCCAATGAAATTATACGAAAAGTTCACGGCATTAATCGCGTAGTGTATGATATTACGTCAAAACCACCAGCTACGATTGAGTGGGAATAGAAAAAATAAAATGTCATTTTCTCATCTTCATCTTCATTCAGAATATTCTTTGCTCGACGGGTTTATTAAAATTCCCGATCTCATCAAAAAAGTAAAATCGTGGGGACAAAAATCTTGTGCTCTTACGGATCATAGCAATATGCACACAGCGATTGATTTTTATTCTCTTGCAAAAAAAGAAGGGATCAATCCCATTTTAGGTGCTGAAATTTTCTGGGAAGGAACTTCTCCAGAAGAAAACTCCATTTATCACCTTGTCTTACTTGCAAAAAATTTCACAGGTTATAAAAATTTAATGCACCTTGTTTCATCGGGATATTTACGGGAAAAAATAACGCCCCCCGTTGTGACGTTCAAAGAGCTTGCATCCCATAGCGAGGGATTAATTGCATTGTCTTCATGTCTCAAAGGACAATTTGCGTCGTTGGTTGTGGAGCAAAAAATATCCTCTATCGAACACCATAGTAAAATTATGGAGGAGCTTTTTGGAAGAGAAAATTATTTTGTTGAACTTATTGACAATAATTTATCGGAGCAAAAAAATATTTTACCCCAAATTTATGCCGAAGCTAAAAAATTAAATCTTCCCACAGTGGCTACCTGTGATGCACATTATCTCGATCCTGAATCAATGGATGCACATGCTTTGACGGTGGCGATTAAGAATGAAAAAACGATGGCAGATTTTCGTAATCGAAAAATGAATGCAAAGTTCCATCTTTTCTCTCCCGAAGAATTTTTACAAACGTATAAAAATTATCCTGATGCTATTGAGAATACATTAAAAATTGCTGAGCAATGTAAATTGGAAATTCCTTTCGGAAAATATCACCTGCCGAAATTTCCTTTAGCAGAAGAAATTTCTCTCGACGCGGCTCTACAAAAAATATCAGAAGATGGATTACGAGGGCGACTTGAGTTAGAAAAAGATCAAAATAAAGTGGACCATTATTTTAAGCGACTCTATTTTGAGTTGGATGTGATTACAAAGATGGGATTTTCGGGTTATTTTTTAATCGTGCAAGACTTTATAAATTGGGCGAAGGAAAAAAATATTCCCGTAGGGCCGGGGCGTGGTTCCGGGGCTGGAAGTCTTGTGGCTTACTCTCTCAAAATTACCGATCTTGATCCTATTCCTTACAATCTAGTTTTTGAAAGATTTTTAAATCCTGAAAGAATTTCCATGCCGGATTTTGACGTTGATTTTTGTCAAGATCGTCGTGATGAAGTCATCGATTATGTACGATGTAAATATGGTAGCGACCGCGTGGCGAATTTAACCACATTTGGAAAAATGCTAGCCAAAGCTGCTGTCCGCGATGCAGGACGGGCCTTAGGCGTTGGCTATGGCAAAGTAGATCGTTTCGCAAAACTGATTCCCAACGAACTTGGTATTACCCTTCATGATGCAATGGAACGTGAACCTAAGATAAAAGAAGAAATGAAAAAAGATTCTTTGGTGAATGAAATAATGACCTTTGCTTTACAGATCGAAGGATTGACAAGACACACATCGATGCACGCCGCAGGTATTGTCATTTCCGATGGACCCATGACAGAGCATGTTCCCGTATACCGTACTGAGGGGAGTGGTCTTATTACACAGTATGAAATGAAAGCCTCGGAAAAAGTTGGGCTGATTAAGTTTGATTTTTTAGGATTAAAAACTTTAACCGTTATTCAAAAAGCTCAAGAAAAAATTAGGGATAAAAAAAATAGAGATTTTGATATCACGAAAATTTCGCTCGATGATCCTAAAGTATATGACCATATATCAACAGGAGAGACGACAGGAATATTCCAGTTAGAGGGTCAGGGGATGCAGCAGCTACTTACAAAACTCCGACCATCACAATTTGAAGATGTTATTGCTGTGGTAGCTTTATTTCGCCCCGGTCCGCTTGGGTCTGGAATGGTGGATGATTTTATCGAACGAAAACATGGGCGGCAAAAAATTGATTACATGCTTCCGGAACTTGAACCGATTCTCAAAGACACTTACGGAATTATTCTCTATCAAGAGCAAGTTCAAAAAGCGGCCTCCATTTTAGCTAATTACTCTTTAGGTGAAGCTGATTTATTACGTCGAGCAATGGGTAAAAAACTTCCTGAAGAAATGGCGAAACAGAAAACACGATTTGTTGAAGGGTCTGTCAAAAATAATATTCCACAAAAAAGTGCGGAAGAAATTTTTGATCTAATGGCGAAATTTGCGGAATACGGATTTAATAAAAGTCATTCAGCGGCCTATGCTCTTATCAGTTATCAGACAGCGTATCTTAAAACGCATTTCCCCTCTGAATTTATGGCAGCAATTATGAGTTGTGATTGGGATAATACAGATAAGATCGTTCGCTATGTAGATGACTGTCAAAGGATGGGCCTTAAGGTTTTATATCCAAATCTTAATCGCAGTCATTTGGAGTTCAGTGTCATCGAGGATGGGTTAATTGATTATGCTTTGAAGGCGATTAAGGGTGTAGGGGAGGGGGTACTCGAACCCATCATCTCGGAGCGAAATAAAAGGGGCGAGTTTAAAAGTTTTCGAGATCTCGCTAAACGAGTGGACTTAGCTCGTTTAGGTAAAAGGACTTTAGAGGTTTTAATCAAATGTGGAGCACTCGATTGCTTTAAACTTCCGCGAAAAAATTTGTTGGACATAATTCCTAAGGCATTACTTTTTAGTAATGATCATCATGAAAATTTGAAAAAAGGTTTAGAGCTTTTATTTCATGAGCCATTACCCAAGCATGATTCCTCGATCAGTAAAGAAGCTGTACGCTGGTTATATGAAAATTTTATGGAACATTTAATTGAGAATAAAACACTCATTCATTCCAAAACTTATCAAGAGCACCTCACCAGCCTACAAGATGAAAAGAAAATGTTAGGGCTTTGTCTTAGTTCACATCCGCTAGATATCTATGAAGAAGATATCAAAAAATTTTCGTCGATTTCTTTGAGAGATTTATCTCTTAAATATCGGGGGGGTGTTCTACAAAATGAATTTTCTTTTTCAATCATCGCCACTCTAAGTGGTATTAATGAACGCATATCTAAAAAAGGCACCAAGTTAAAATATCTCATGCTAGAGGATAAAACGGGAATGATGGAAATAATTTATTTTCAAGATAAAATTCCAATTCCTCCGCCCGATTCGATTATTTTTATTCAAGGAAAGTTGGAAAAAAGTTATGACGGAAAAAATAATCGCATTAAAATTGAATCTATAGATTTTGTAGAAAGTCTGCGAATTAAAAGAATTAAGCGGATGGACATTCACCTTGCGTGTGCAGAAGAAAAATCACTGGACTGGAATCAAATAGAATCTTCACTCACCTTTTCTAAGGGAAAAATTCCAGTTTATTTAAACCTCCATTATTCAGAAGGTGATCTGCGATTTAGACTTAATGATAAGTTCTTTATTAACCCAACCAACGATCTATTCTTTCGTTTGAATCAGCTTGATTCTTCCTCTACAAAAATTGTTTATGAAATTTAAAAAAATATTTTTTGGTTTGATACTTTTTTTTTCGGTTCAGTGGATTCCTTACGCCCCAGCTCTCAAATGGGAAAAAATATCTGTTGAAAGATGGGATATGAAGAAAGGTCGAGTTATTGAAGATGTAGGACCTTTAGCAAAAAATTGGATTCCGCTTAATAAAATTTCAAATTATTTAATTTATGCCCTGATTTCTTCTGAAGATTCTCGTTTTTATTCTCACTTTGGTTTGGATATTCAAGAAATTTATGAAAGTTTTCTTCTCAATATTCATAAAGGTGGTTATGTGCGAGGGGCGTCTACGATTTCTCAGCAAGTTATCAAGATGAGTTTTCTCTCTCAAGAAAAATCAATCACACGAAAAATGCGGGAGGCTGTAGGAACGCTATGGCTTGAATCTATTCTAAGTAAAGAAAGAATTTTAGAATGGTATTTAAATTTGGTTGAATTCGGAGATGGAATTTACGGTGTGGGTCGAGCGAGTGAAAAATATTTTGCTACGAAGCCGCAACTTTTAACCATTGAGCAAGCCATTCATCTTGTCCTGGTTTTACCTAGCCCAAGAAAGTGGTCAGTAAGTCTCAGAAAAAAAAAGATGACCGATTTTGCAAAATCAAGATTCAGCATCATCCTCGAAAGAATGAAAATGGATGGTTATATCAATCAAGAACTATTTGATCGTGCATTATCACGAGCAGATTTTGGTAATCCGATTGTCGAAAAAACAGAGCCAATCCCTGATGAAGATTTAGAGATTATAAATTAATAATCGTTACGGCATAGGAGAACTCATGTCCGTCGGTGAGGGTTCTGTTGTTGGTGTTGTTGAAGGCATCTCTGTCGGCGTTGGTTCTTCTGTCGGTGCAGTTGAAGGCATTTCTGTTGGTGAAGGAGAAGGAGTGAGTGGGGTCATAGTACTTGATGGTGAAGGAGAAGGACTTGCTGCTAAGCATTGGAGGTAATTACACCACTGGTAAGTTCTAAGATGTAGGGAAGTACATTTGTATTCAAAGAATAAGATATCTACAGTTGTATAATGCACTTCGTACCAGTCGGGATGAACTGGTCCACAGTCTTGTTTTACAATAGATGTAGGAGGGACATTCTTAGGAGCAGGAGTATTTTTCCACCAATTTTCCCAATCGGTTCTATCGGTTTGCATTGCAGTAAGTGAGCTTAACTCTTCGTTTGCTTTAACAGAAGGTGAAACAGAAGGAGTTGGTGGGTAGCTAGGGTTTGATGCACTCCAACATTTTTTCTTAATTGTTTTGCCAAAGGCACCACTTTCATGGTCAATACTGGTAACAGCACCTACTGGGTTTGGATAATCAGAAGGACAAGAAATCGCTGGAGCATCATTGGGACCTGAACAACCCGAAGTGCATATAATAGGTGTAGAATTTTCTTCTACTGAAATGTCGGCAGCTTTAGTTTCGCTGTTTCCTAATTTGTTACTATTTGAGTTTTGATTATATTTTAGACAACCTGTTATTGAAATAATAGTGACTAGAATTATAAATTTACTGCTCATGTGTTTATACCTCTTTCATTTTTGTTAGTAGCGAAGTGAACAAGTATTGAATAACCTTCGGCAGAGTTAGATTAGAATTTAGTTTTAAAAATGATTTATAAAATTTTAAAAAAATGAAGTAGGCAATTTTTCAGATAAAAAATCTTTTTATTGCGAGCTTATAAATTAATACGAGTTGGAGACATTTTTTCTTTTGCATTTTGCATGGAAGCAGAATTGAGAGGCTCAATAGAAGAAAGATATTCTGATTTGTTTTTCATTAAAAATTTCATGAACTCATAATGGAGGGTATGCCCAGGTTTATAGAGTTCTATGGTTCCAATCAATGGGGCACCTAATAGAGAAAGATCTCCGATGGCATCCAGGGTTTTATGATGAATAAATTCTTGTGAAGAACGAAGCCCTTCTGGATTTAAAATTCCTTCATCGGAAATAACAACAGCATTTTCTAAAGAACCGCCTAAAGCGAGACCCATTTTTTTCATTCGTTCTACGTCACGTAGATAGCAAAAAGTTCGTGCGGAAGAAATTTTGATAAAATTCTGTGAGTTAAGTTCCATTTCAAAAAACTGCTTACCAATAAGCGAAGATTGAAAATCAATAGTTGTGCGGAGCACAGAAATAGGACCAGGATTAATTTTTACATATTTATCATCCATGCGAAATAAAAACGGTTTACGCACAATCCATGCTTTGCGGTAACTGGCAAAAGATTCGATGCCTGCCTCTAAAATTTTTTCAACAAAGGGCTGTGAACTGCCATCTAAAATAGGAACCTCAGGCCCATCAACTTTAATAGATACACTATCAATTCCAAGACCAAAAAGAGCCGCCATTAAGTGCTCTATGGTTGAAATGGAATGATCAGGGTGGTGCCCAATGGTTGTCGCTAAATCGGTGGATTGAATATGATCAAAGCTAGCTAAAATTTTAGGAGCGTTTTTAATATCGGATCTTTGAAAGGTAATCCCATGGCCAGCCTGTTCGGGATAGATAGAGATTGAAGCCGATTTACCACTATGGAGGCCCCGCCCTTTGAGCAGAATCGAATTCTTTATTGTTTTTTGATTACTCAGGATCAACTTTGAAAATCTCCATCAAAACTATCACCGTAAATTATAGTAAGCAATTTAAGTGCCAAACGAAAATAGTATTAAACCGCTATAAATACAAGGAAAAAATAAAAAAGCAGGCACGGTTTGTTGTAAAGTTACAACAAAAAGCAAGAGAGATTGTTGTTAAAAAAATACAAAAATTATTTTTAAAATTTAGGAAGTTGATTCTTAAAATAAATAATCTGATCTTCGATTTGTCCCTTATAAAGAAGTTCACGAGAAATGTTAAATATAGGATAGGAATAATTTTTGAAAATTTTTTCATAATTGATGAAAGGGGTATTCTTATTTTGAAATCCGATTCCAGGAATTAAAATGGGTTGATCCTTTATCGAGGTTAAAATCTTTTTATATTTTTGGGTTAAAAAATGTTGGATGCCAACAACATAACCTAAATTATTTTTTAATTTTTTTTGATGCAATTGAAATAGGCGAGATAGGTAAGAGGCTGTCCTTTCATAAACCAATGCAGATTTAGGGCTTGATGATAAAAGTACCATAAAAACGCCATGGTTTTTTTCTACCCAAGGCAAAATTGGGATCAGAGCATCTTCTCCAAAATAGGGGACGACGGTCATGGCATCGCAATTCAAATGTTCATAGGCGAAGATTCCATAAGCACGCATGGTTGATGCGATATCGCTTCTTTTAACATCTAAGATTCTTAAAAACCCCATTTTTTGACTAAGATCCAAATGTCTTTTAAGATAAGCGAAACCCTTGGCTCCATACATTTCATAAAAAGCGGATTGAAATTTAAGAATAAAAATTCCATGCTTTTTTAAAATGGGAAAAAGTCTTTTTAAAAATTTATCCCATGAAGACAGGTCATTTTTTTGATGAATATGCTGTGCAAATAACTCAGGGTGAAAATCTAAGCCAACACAAAGAGTGGAAGCGTGAATTTTTTTCAGTCGAGAAAGTTTCTTTTGAAATGAAAGTTGTTGCATATATCCTAAAATAGTAAGGGCTGTTCCATCTTCCTTTTTGGTTCTCCCCAGATATGATGAATCGTATCAAGAATAGAGGGGGGATAAAATGGGTGAAGTGAAATTAACTCATCCTTTAATAAGTTATATTTATCCGACATGATGCGGTATTGAAAAAATTTAGATTGTTTAGAGGTGCAAAGTTTTTCAGCAGCCTCTTTTTTTTGTGTGATGTATTCAGGTAAGGGTACTTTAATGGAGGTATTCTTATTAAGAATAAACAAGGGGTCAAAAAGTTGGGAAATAAAATAGGCTTTTTCCTTTAAGAAAATTTTGTAGATTTCTTGATCCATTTCAAAATAAATCTTCTCGTTAATAATATAAAAATTAAGAAGGATTTTTTCATTATTTTTTGGGAATAGGGCAAAAATTTGCTGTGGCCCGGCTTCTTTTATAAAAAGTGTGTTTTTATTTAGACTCATTTCTTCCATTGTTTCGATAGCTTGAAAGGGAAGACGTCTTTCCTCTAAAAAAGAGAAGATTTTTTCTGCCCAATTAAGCGTGAGATAATGAACATGGATTTGATAGGGGAAATTAAATTTGAGCGAATGTTTTTTGGGAAAGTTTCCCGTAATATAATTTCCAAAATATATTTTAGCAAAATCTTGTTCAAAAGATGGATCTTGTGAAGAAAAACGTAACAGTTCAGATTTTATTTTTGGTCGAGGCTTAAAATATTTTGATTGGAAAAACTTTTCCGCGAAAAACTTTTGGAAGGTTGGATGAGGTATTTCTGGCATGATATAAAAAGTAGGGTCTTTTTTAAAAAAATCGTGGATGATTAATTTTTTTTCTAGGGAGGGATGTAATAAGAAATTTTTTTTACAATCTCTTAAAATAGAAAAACGAGAATTCATGTTAGCGTGTTTTTTATTGGGGTCTAAACAGAAAAGTGAAGCATCCTGGTTCACAATTCTTAGATCAGAAATTAAAGTTAATAGCCATTTAAAGCCAACTAAATCTGTCTGGCTCCACAAACAAAAAAAAGAATTTCCCTCCAAAATATAATTATTAAGGGAATTAAAAATAGAAAATAATTGTTCTTTTACTTGATGAAATAAAAAAGGCGATTCTTTTTTTTGTTGTGGAGAAAAAACACAAGATGTACACAACTCTTGCTGGAGTTCCACAAAATGATAGATCCTTGTACTGTTTTCATCGCGAGCCCCTTTTTTTAAATCTTCTAAAAATTGGCCTAGACATCTTAGGCAAGGCCAATAAGAAAAGGGTAAAGAGATAAAATGATGTTCAATTTTTTTCATATAGCAGCACTTCAATAGAAGATGGTTCCAAAAGCGAGATCAGAGTAAATTTATTATTTTGTGGATGCTGCAAAAGTAGATCGAAAAGAACTGGTAACAAGGGTTTTTCGGAGATAAAAACAGGCAGACTCTTTAGAGAGAGTAGCCACGATAAAAAAGGATAAAGTAAATATTTTTCAGATGAAAGAAAAATGATTTTTTCAGATGAAAGAAAGAGTTGCGTCGGGAGTTCAAACAGAAGATTAAGATCTTTTGGAAAGTAGTAAAAGCTAAGTTTTGCATTTCTATCCTCCCCTGAATTTTTTATTAATCTCAAAAAACCAAGATGAAGGCATTGAGGATTTTTCCTCTGCGGGATAAGAATTCTTTTTAGGCTGATCTGTTTTGGTTTTTGGTTTTCGATTGGGTTCATTAGCCAAGAACCGTTTTTTTGGTAAAAAATTTTAGGTGGAGGAATGGTTTTAGAAATTAGAGGATTTGGTTTTAGTTCAGGAATTTCTTTAAGATCTAAAATCTTATAAAAATAATCGAGAGGTGAAAATTTTTTCTCATTATTTTTATGAGAAAGTGTTGGGTGAATGAATTGAATCGCGATGTTGAGGGATGGTTTAATATAAAAGTTTTCTAGTATTTGAAAAAATGAATGGAGATCCGTTGCAAAAAAAGGGAAATCTTCTTCAAAGTAAGGAGAAAGTGTTTTACCTATATCTAAATTCATTTCTTTTTCTTCGTAAGAAAAATGTAAAGAAAAGCCTAGAGTTTCTCCAGGAAATATGATTTCTTTTGTCGTTAAAAAGTCGTCGTTCATTTTTTAAATTTTAGATTAAAACTGAGTCTTTCGTGAAGATCCCTCAAGTTTTCAAGAGATTTTTTTTCCAATGGGCATGACGAAAGTTGTTCAATAATTTTTTTTAACTGCGACCAATTTTCTTCTGTAATATACCACGCGGTCAGTTTTTCATAGGGTTCCATAAAAAAAAGATTAAGCTCGTGGGCTGATTCATAGCTTTTATAAGCTAAAATTCTTTCGCCTAACGTTTCGTTGATTTCGCCAATTTTATAATGTAGGACGCTTTGTTTATGTGGGTCTTTAACGGTGATAAGTAATTCATGGAGTACGCGGAGACAGCCCGGCCAATCCTCAAGCCGCTTAAAAGCATCAAATCTTACCTGTGACGAGTCGAGGTGCGAATTTTCTGTATGTTCACTCAAAATTTCAATTGCTCGTAAGGGATTATCCAGTTGATAAAGCATGACAGCAGAAAGTTCAAGGGCCACTCTTGGGTGCTCGGATCTTCTTTTAAGGGACTGTAAAATTTTTGAAAGCGTCTCTGCAACTTTGTCCCATTGATTGTTTTGTACAAAAATATATTTCAAGTATTTAAGAGCTTTAATGTTTGATGGGTCAAGTTCCAAAAGTCGATCATAGGTTTTCATGAGTTGAGTTTCTTGACTTAATTTTTTTTCATAGAGGCGACATAAAATTTCGAGACAATTAATTTTATCAGAGGCGTTTTCAAAAATAGAAAAAAGATGTTCCCATAATTGAGCTTGGGTTGCGTAATCTGTTGGAGCGATCATGTGCGATAAAAGCATTTCTTGGACTTTGCTTACATCCCACTTAAACGTTTCAACAATTTCCCCCAGAACTCGCACGGTTTCTTCTTTTTGTTCTACATAGTGGGAAAGAATTTTTGCTTTAAGAAGATAAGCTTCTTGAGATTTTTTTTCCTGAATATACTTATCAAGCAAATTAAAAAGAGGAACCCAACACTCATAATCTTTCAAAATTTCAATGATGTGAATATCCATTTTTTCATCAACCACTTGAGATTGATGAGATGCTAAAAGTTCAGCGACTTTTTTGAGCGTAACGTCAAGAGCTTCTATTTTACAATACCTTCAATCAAAAGTGTTTTAACCATTTTGACAATACGGTCGTAATCAAATGCTTTTTCATCAAATAAAAACTGGAGACTAAGACCATCAATCGTGGCGATAATATAGGAAGCATAATCTTGAGGAGAGGTGTCTTTAAATACACCCTTCGTTTTTCCTTCTTCAATCACACGAGAAGCAGTTTCGCGAAATTTGCTGTAATGTTTTGAAATAGCACCCTTGATTTCTGTTTTTTGATTGATCTGAGTCCAAAAATCCATATTCACTTGATAGTATTCGCGAGTGCTACTCACGACATCAAAACAAATTTCGATAAAAATTTCGAGTTTCTTTCTTGGGTCAGCAGAAGTTTTCATGTCGGAGGATAAAACAGACTCGATATCCCCAGCCACCTTATCTAAAACCGACATCATAAGTTCATCTTTATTCAAAAAATAATAATGAATGATACCTTTACTTACTCCGGCAGTTCTTGCGACATCTTGCATAGAAAAATTGTGGTAACCAAATTTAGAGATACATTCCACGGTAGCTCGCACGATTTGATCTTTTCGCTCAAGGGCTACATCCGATTTTGTCATAGGGTCTCCATTTTAAAATAAAAATATGGTACTCTAGTAAAATATAACTTTTAATCATGAAGATGGCTAATTGAATTTGTTTCGTTTTGAGGGGAGAGGCTAGGATGAAATTCTTTTTGAGAGCAGGGATGTTTTTTTTATGTAGCTCATGGACTTTTTCAGTTTTTAGTAAAGATTTAAGATGGACCCATTTTGGTTTAAGACCACTAGCGATGGGGAATGCTTTTGTCTCTGTTGCGGATGATTATAACGCTCTTTTTTATAATCCTGCGGGACTTGCTTGGCTTGAATCTTGGGACGGTGAATTTTTAAATCCAGCATTAGGCGTTTCTCAAGAAACCATGAATTTCGCGAGCGATATGATGGAACTTGCTCAAGGCAAATCAAAAGGAGCAAGTGAGCTTTTAGAAGTATTTGAAAAACAAGTTGAGCGAAATAATATTTATTTATCTTTACAGTGGACCCCCCATCTTATTTTTCCTGGGATTGGTTTTGGAGCTGGATTAGATTGGACCAATTCTTTGAATATACAACGCGAAATTGCTATTCAAGTGGAAGCTGCTCCGACGGTGATCGCTCCGATTGCTTATGCTCATAACTTTTTTGAAAAACGATTAGCTTTTGGTGCAACTCTTAAAGGAGTAGTTAAGGGTGGTGTTGAAAGAGAGTTTAGCTTAGAGGATGTGCAAACTTTAGCGGATAAAGGTTTTAAGCTTGACCAATATGTTATTGGGGGTATGGCTGTAGGGGCCGATTTTGGAATTTTATTTCGTCCGATTAAACCTCTTGAACCAACGCTTGGAGTATCCATTACCGATTTTGGGAATACAAAATTTAAGCAGTTTAATATTCAAGGTTCTGCAACAGGTGCTCCCGATACGCGAATGGCTGCTGTTAACACGGGAGTGAGTTTTAAGCCGCTTCAATTTTATAATAGTTATGTCCTAACCTCAGTGGATGTTCATGCGATTAATCAAGCGGTTTCTTTTTCAAAAAAACTTAATCTTGGTGTTGAGTACGGATTTTCTCGCATCATCAAAGTTGGTATGGGACTTCACGATGGCTATCTCAGCGGGGGGTTTCAATTTGATGTGGGGCTTCTTAATGTCAGAGCAACAACCTATGGTGCAGAGATGGGAGAAGTCGCCGGTATTGCGGAAGATAGAAGATATCTCGTACAAATTAAGTTAATTATTTAAGGAGATTTTATTTCATGAAAAAAATTTGTTTATTATTGAATTTAATTTCATTCGTAAGTTTTGCTAAAGGACTTGATAATCTCAGTGCCGAGGAACCTTCAAAAGAAGAATCAGCAACAGAAGCTGTGACGGAAGAAACAGATGGTACAGTGAGCGTAGCAAAAGAAGAAATGGTTCGCTCACAAACATCCTTATTTTTGGAAGATCGACTTAAACTTGAAACGGGAAGTTATTTTGTTTTTGGGGCAAAAGCTGATGGCCAAACGTTGGCCACTCAAGGAACGGCAAGTGTAACAGCAAAATATAAAATCCCAACCCAAGTAGGTCCCTTACAAAACAATTACGCACGATTTCGTTTTATGCCTCTCGACGGTGTTTGGGTTAAAGAAAAAAGCTCATATCGCGGAGTCTTTATTAATTACTTATTTGGGTTGGAATCAATTTTTTTTCTTAATGAAAAATGGAATATTCAAAGTGCTTTTGATATGGGTTTGGGAATTGCTAAATTTCATTCTTTGGATCTTGGAACGTTTGAGTCAAGTAAATCAAAACCCCCTGGGAACGTGTTTTTAATCGCCTTTGAAGGAGGAGCAGATTATAATTACAATTCTAAATTTTATTTTGGTCCTAGGCTCGGATTAGGACTGGGTGGAGAGTCATTTGTTCATTTGGGGGGAGCGGCGAATTTCGTTTTCTAGGGGGCAAGAGAAAAAAAAATCTTTTCTCTATTGGTTGTTATTCGCTCAAATCTTTTATTCTGGGTGTATAGAACAAAAAGAAATTGGATTCTTAGAGGTTCACTCTTCATCACCAACCCAAAATGAGTTTGAAATTTTGTTTGTATCGAAGCAAGAACCTTTGGAAATTAAATCGGAGACTCCCGGTTTATATAATAAAAAAATTCCACTTAAATCGGGTGAATATAATATTTTGAGTGATTGTTCAAGTGAGCGGGTCGTTATCAAGCCTGGAATTGTCACAGAACTTTCTACCAAGAGGATTAACTTTAAAGCACCCGATACATCGTTTCTTGAGCAAAAAAAAGTTCATAAAAAATTTAGCATTCAATGTGATCGACGTTCTTATTTAAAATCCAAATTAAGTTATAACAATAAATTTGAGTTATTTCTCTTTGAAGGAGATTGGGATTTATTGGTTGGATTAAATCCTGTCAAAATTTCTATTACAAGAGAAAACATGCAAAATTCTGAAGCTGTCGAAATTCCTTTAGGAGCTTTGCAAATTAAATTAGAGGAGAATAAATTTGAACACGAGAATAAAACTTCATTTATTAGCAGTGATAAGGGAGAACTGTCGATTATAGAAAGTCTTGACCCCCACCAGGTGCTTTTTCTTCTACCAGGAGAACATCAAGTTGAGTTAAATGGCACGACGATGGTAGTAGATATAGAATCTTTGAAAGTCCGAGAAGTAACCCCAGCTTATTTAAAAGTATCAACCGATGAATCATTGAACTTAAATTTATCGAGTATGATTCATGGAACTCCTAATCTTTTAGAGATGAATCATGGGCACTGGCTTTTTTTGAATCAGATATATCCTGTTTTGCCGAGTCAATCTCAACTATATCTTTCCGAAGCTCTTGAAGGTATAGGGATACACCCCAAAGAAGGTGAAACTTTAGAAATTCCTGTTCACTCTATTTTAATTGATTTAGGCTGTGCCCCCTACCATTGGAATTGTCTTGGCAGTAAAGAAATTCGGCTTTATCGAACCAATTCACCCACTCCGTTCGTTAAAGGAACCACGGATGTGCCGCTACTATATTTTGTAGACGAGAAGCCAATTTATTTGGGTATTGAAGGATCAAGAGATATTCGTTTTGAAGTGAATTCAAAGGAAAGAAATTTTTATAGAAGGCTTAGCTTTTTAAAGGTTATCCCTGAACCACAATTGAATAGCTCTCATATTTCCGATTTATTGCGGGTAGAGGCGGATCATGCCCCTATTACGGGCGTGACACTGGATCTTCCTCTTGATGAAGATTCGTTGGTGCCAGTGATAGCAGGTTCTTATTCGTTAGTGCATTATTTTTCAACAGGCTATGTTGAGGGGAATCGCAGCAAAAAAATGAATTCATTTTTTCTTAAAGAAGGGGAAACTAGAGAGGTTAAGGTTCCAACGTATCTTTCAGAAAAAAAATATCATGCTTGGGTAAAAGCCATAGAAAAAAAACAGAAGAACAGAGAAGATATCAGTTCAGCTAGAAAATATTTCTTGCGAGGTCGGGAATATATCTACCAGTAAAACGGAAGCGGGATTGCGAAACTTAAAAATTGCATTTGTGACAACTTGGTTTGGAGAAGGAATTTCTGGAGGAGCAGAAGCTGAATGTCGAAAGCTCGCTCTTGAACTTCACCGTCGCTTTGAAAATCTTCAAATTTCGATTCTTACCACAACGCTTAAAGAATTTTCAAATTCGTGGAATGAAAACTTTTATACTCCTGGAATATATTTGGACAACGGTTTAACAGTTTTGCGTTTTAAAGCTGAAAGAGCGTTTCGTCGTTTTTTTTTCCATTCTATAAACTTAAAAAAACTCATGCCACAAAGAGTGGATGATTTATGGGATCGTGGTCAACATAAAAAAAGCCCTCTCAATTTTTTTGAAGAAAAAATTTATGCTCATAGCATGATTCATTCTGCTAATTTGTATCGCTATATCAAAGAGCATTATCATTTTTACGATTATTTTATTTTTATTCCCTATATGTTCGGTTTAAGTTTTAAAGGTTCTGAATATGCTCGCGGGAAAGCATTGCTCATTCCGTGCCTTCATAACGAGCGTTATATTTTTTTAAAACTCTACCACCAAATGATGAAAAATTTTTTAGCAATTTTATTTCATGTAGAGCCTGAACAAAAACTTTTTGAGCAAATTTATTCGCATATCCCCAAAGAAAATTTATTTCTTTTAGGTGAAATGGTGGATGTGAATCCCCCGCAGGGCAACCCGGAGCGATTTAGAAAAAAATTCGATATTCATGATCCGTTTATTCTTTATTGCGGAAGAAAAATCAAAGGGAAAAATCTTCATCTGCTCGTGGAGTGGTTCAAGGGTTACAAGGGAAAAGAAAAAATGAAACTTGTTATTATTGGTAAAGGAGATCTTGATTATTCGGAAGAAAAAAATAATGGTATTTATGATCTTGGATTCATTGAGGAGCAAGACAAGTGCGATGCTTATAGTGCGGCAACTCTTCTTTGTCAGCCGTCTTACAACGAAAGTTTTTCAATAGTTATGATGGAGAGCTTATTGCAGGGAACGCCTGTATGTGTTCCTAGACAATGCGATGTTACATCATTCCATATTGATAAAAGCCTTGGCGGTATTGTATTTGAAGATTATCTAGATCTTGAAAACCAGCTTAAGGAGCTTATTCAAGACGTGGATAAAGTTAAATCTATGGGCTGCAATGGAAAAAGATATG
>CAZFSQ010000009.1:0-16001 GCA_964521975.1 uncultured Oligoflexales bacterium
AAGGAAAAACTTTTCGAGATCACCAGGTTTCTTTAACTCCACAAGAAGTCGAATCTCTTATTCTTAAATTAAATAAAATTAAAAAACTGCAAGGAAGTTATGAAAAAAAGCCAACAACCTCGGAGTTAGAAAATAATCACCGATATTCATTTCGTCGGGGACTTTATCTTAAAAAAGATATGAAAAAAGGAGAAAAAATTTCTGAAAAAGATTGGATTGCTTTAAGGCCAGAGGAAGGTTTGGCTTCTTCTAAAATTTTAGAAATATCACAGAAAATTTTGACGAAAGATATTTCGGCCTTTTCCCCTTTGTCAGAAAGTGATTTTATTTAATATGCAAGTATTGGCGATCATTCCAGCACGAGGCGGTTCTAAAGGACTTAAGCAAAAAAATATTCGAGAAGTTTTGAGTAAGCCTTTGATTGCTTATTCGATTGAGGCAGCTCAAAAATCATCGTTGGTGCAGCGGGTCATTGTATCAACCGATTCACTAGAAATTAAAACGGTTGCAGAAAAATTTGGAGCAGATGTTCCTTTTCTCCGTCCTGAGGATTTATCGGGAGATCATGTCCCTTGTAATCCAGTATTAAAGCACGCTCTCATCGAATCAGAAAAAATATTTAATCAAAAATTTGATATCGTTTTATATCTTCAGCCAACCGATATTTTTAGAAAACTTTGGATGATTGAAAAGTGTATTCAAACACTCATCGACGAACCTCAATATGATTCTGCTTTCATGGCATACACATCGCATAAAAATTTTTGGCAGGTGGTGAATCATCAAGCGACTCGTCTTACGCCGATGAGTGAATTAGGACGACAGAATAAACCCCCCATCTATCGAGAAGACACAGGTTTGGCATGTGCTTCGCGGAGGGAGCTTATTTTGCAAGGTAGACGAATTGGCGATCATCCCAAGATAATTCCTCATGACAGTGAGTTAAGTTCTATTGATATTCATACAGAAGAAGATTTATTCCATGCCGAAATGGCTCTAAAAATTCCTGGTGTGAGCATTAACAATTAAGGTTTTGCTCCTTGCTCAACTTTTATGGATATGTAACTATTGTCAATGCTAGGGGGATCGAGTGAAATGAAAAATAAGATATTACTATCCTGGGTCATTTTTTTTGGTTTTATTAGTTTCACTTTTGCGGAAGATAAGCTTGTCATTATTTCTCCCCACCGAAAATCTATTCAAGATGAATTTATTCCCAAATTTAAAGAATGGTATAAAAATAATTTTAAAAATGAAGTTACCGTGGATTGGCTTGATCAGGGCGGAACTTCCGACGACATTCGTTTTTTGAAAGCTAAATTTAATGCCAACCCAAAATCCTCTGGAGTCGATATTTTTTGGGGGGGTGGCTCGGCTACATTTATGGATTTGGCTCGTGATGGATTATTATCAGAATATAAATTGCCGAGTGATTTAGAAAAACAAGTGCCTAAAGAAGTCGCTGGTGTTGCGTTGATGGACCCTAAAGGAAAATGGTACGGAGTCGCACTCTCTTCTTTCGGATTATTCTTTAATAAAAAACTTTTAGTGATGGATAAATTGCCTGAACCTAAAAAATGGGAAGATTTAGCAGATCCAAAATATTTTAATCAAATTTCTTTAACGGACCCAAGACGCTCAGGAAGTTATTCAACGATGAACGAGCTTTTGATTCTAACGTTTGGTTGGAAAAAAGGGTGGGAAGTTTTAACAGCGATTGCTGCAAATACAAAACAATTTGCCCATTCAAGTTCTGATCCTATCAAAGCAGTGGTCAGTGGGGATGTGGCATTGTCGATGGCAATTGATTTTTACGCACTTGCTAAAATTGGTGATTTGGGTGAATCCAATTTAGGTTTCGTTTTACCTGAAGGTCAAACCGTTTTAGATCCTGACCCCATTGCACTTATCAAAGGTGCTCCCAATCAAAAAATTGCCGAATCTTTTATTCAATTTGTTTTATCTAAAGATCCACAAAAATTATGGGTTTTGAATAAAGGTGAAAAAGAGGGGCCGCTTCTTTCAACGCTTGGACGCATGGCAGTGAATCAGGAAACATATAAAGAGACGGAAGGAAAAAGAACTACACCGATCAATCCTTTTTCGCAAAAAGGTTATGTTAAACCCGATGTAGAAAAATCATCCAAATGGAAAGTGCCGATGGATGATCTTTATGGGGCTTTATTGGTGGATCTTCATCAGGAATTAAAGGCTGCTTGGAAAAATGTTGTTTCAAATCCTAATATGAAAGATGAGATGTTAAAGCGATTGGCCGAGACACCAGTGACAGAAGAAGAATTATTAAAGTACGCGGAAAAATGGGAAGACCCAAAATTTCGTAATGAAAAAATTAATGAGTGGGTTCTCTTTTCAAGAGCGAAATTTCAAAAAATTGCAAAAAAATAAAGCTGTGATTTTTTAAGAATGAAAATTAAATTTGAAAATGTAAATAAGCAGTATGGAAATAATTTCGCAGTTAAAGATTTAACTCTTGAAATTTTAGATGGGGCATTACATTTTCTTTTGGGTCCTTCGGGTTGCGGAAAAACTACAACACTCAGGATGCTTGCTGGGCTTGAAAAACCTACATCAGGAAAAATCTTTTTTAATGAAAAGGATGTGACTGCTGTCGATCCATCGCATCGTGGTGTCGGGATGGTTTTTCAAAATTACGCACTTTGGCCGCACATGACCGTTTATAAAAATATTGAATATGGTTTGCTTTTAAGAAAACTTTCGAGAGAAGAAATTAAGAATAGAATTGATGAAGTGCTTCAGTTTACGCAACTTGGACGTTTTATAGATCGGCTTCCAGGACAACTCTCTGGGGGACAACAGCAGCGTGTGGCGTTGGCAAGAGCGTTAGTGATTAAACCATCTGTTCTTTTACTTGATGAACCGCTTTCCAATTTAGATGCTAAATTAAGATTAGAAATGCGAGAAAATATATCTCGTATTCACGAGCAAACAAAAATAACAACCGTCTATGTGACGCACGATCAAAAAGAAGCTCTTTCGATGGGGACTCACATTTCACTTATGCATGGCGGGCATCTCATTCAGACAGGAACACCTAAGGAGCTTTATCATTTTCCTAACTGTGAATTTGTGGCGAGTTTTATTGGTGAGACGAATACTATTCCTGTTTCATCCTGTAAAGTGATTAAAGATCATACTGTCGCAGTGGAAACTCCTATCGGAAAATTAACAGGGATTATTCATGATCATGATGTTTTAAAAAATAAAGAGCTTTGCGTGTCGATTCGTCCAGAAGCGATCAAGGTTTCTTTTGATTCACAATTTCCCTCTAAAGATAATTTACTGCAATTACAAGTGGAGCATTTGACCTATCTTGGAGAAATAGAACAGTTTTATATGAGGCATCAAAATCAAGGTCTCAAAGCCAATATATTTCATCCTCCCGATCACAATTTTAATACGGGTTCTTCTGTTAAAGTGGGTATCAATTGGCAGGACATTGTTGTCCTTGCTAAGGGTGAGCCTTTGGGGCCGCGAACGTAAAAATGGATTCAATCCCAAACTGGAAAAAAAATATTTCCACCTGGTTGGGCTATTTTACTTTATTAATAACCATTCTATTATTATTTTTTTTCCTCGTGTTGCCCGTTGTCATTATTATTTCGCGAGCATTTATTGGACACGATGGATTTACGTTAGAGTATTTTAGTTTATTATTTTCTAATCCTCTGCAAACAGAATCTATTTTGAATAGTTTGAAAATAGGGATCGCGACTACAGTTATTGCTACGCTGGTTAGTTTGCCTTTGTCTCTTATTAACGCTCGTTTTCAATATCCAGGAAAAACAATTTTATCGGGTTTATTGCTTGTGCCGATGATCATGCCACCTTTTGTTGGAGCGATTGGTATTCAAAGATTTTTTGCCCGACGTGGGAGCATCAACCTTTTACTTTTAGATATGGGATTGATTGATACACCCATTGAATGGCTTGGAGCAGAATCCATGTTTTGGGCGGTTGTGGTGCTTGAGGTGTTACACCTTTATCCTATTTTGTATTTGAATTTATCGGCAGCCCTGGCCAATGTTGATCCTTCTCTCGAAGAAATGGCGACAACACTTGGAGCACCGAGATGGCGACAGGTGCTTGATATTGTATGGCCACTTAGTCGTCCAGGATATTTTGCGGGAGCAATTATTGTTTTTATTTGGGCGTTGACGGATCTTGGGACGCCTTTATTGGTTGGTTATCATGATACGCTTCCTGTAAGAATTTTTAATATGGTAACAGATGTTGAAGAAAATCCTGTGGGATATGCTTTGGTGTTTGTTGTTATCACACTTACGGTGCTTATTTTTATTCTTTCTAAATTTTCAACGGATGGAAAAAAATATGAAATGATGGCCAAAGGTCATGTTACATCATCCCTGCGACCAGCGACTTTATTACAACTGCCTTTTATTTATTTTATTCTTTTAGGGACTACTTTTTTAGCTCTATTGCCTCACTTTAGTGTTCTTATTACAAGTGTGAGTGATAATTGGTTTATGACGGTTTTACCTGAAGAATATACTCTCGAATATTATTCGATGATTTTTTCTAAAGAGGTGTCGGCGATTGGAATTAAAAATAGTTTTATTTTTTCTTCTTTATCCACGCTCTTTGATGTTTTCTTGGGACTCATGGTGGCTTATGTGGTGACGAGAAAATTAATTCCTTTTTCATCATTACTAGATTCTTTAGTGATGATTCCCCTAGCCCTTCCTGGAATTGTTTTAGCTTTTGGTTATGTGGTGACTTATACGGATACATTTCTTGATCCACTTGAAAACCCTACCCCCCTTTTAGTGATTGCTTATGGAATAAGAAGGCTTCCTTTTATGGTGCGAAGTGCCGCTGCGGGATTACAGCAAACGAGTGTGAGTTTAGAGGAAGCTTCAACAACTTTTGGAGCGAGTCGCTTTCATACGCTGCGAAAAATTACGATCCCACTTGTCTCGGCTAATTTAATTGCGGGTGGGTTACTGTGTTTTGCTTATGCGATGTTAGATGTGAGTGATAGTTTAATCTTAGCGATGAAAGAACGATTTTATCCCATGACCAAAGCCATCTATGTTTTGTTTTTGGAGCAGGGTGTTGGAGAGTTTGTTGCATCAGCTCTTGGTGTTATTGGAATGATTATTTTAAGTCTTTGTATTTTAGGAGCATCTCTTATTCTTGGCAAAAAGATGGGAGAACTTTTTAGGTCGTAATAATTTGTCTTCGTCTAATGCCAAATTTAATAAAGCTTGTGATCCAGATGATTGGAATAATCCCGATCTTCGTTCGATTATGAAAAATATTTTGCTTTTGCCCCATGATCCCGATACGCAGAAATCACGTAAGAATTGGGAATGGGCAATGGGTTATAAAGCATTAAAAGATTATGGGTATCTTACTCCAGAAAAGCGAGCGATAGGGATTGGGGCTGGGCATGAACGCTTAATTTATGTTCTGAGTAATCATCTGCAATTAGTTTTGGCAACAGACCTCTATGGTAAAACAAAATTTAGTCGTGGAGAAGCTTCTCCGTCGATGATGTCATCCCCTGAAATTTTTTTTGATAGCCCGTTTCGCAAAGATCATCTTTTAATTGCGAGTATGGATGGCTGTGATTTGACTTTCGGTGATAATAGTTTTGATATTCTTTTTAGTTTTTCTTCATTAGAACATTTTGGAAGTGATGAGCGTATCCGGCAATGCATGAAAAATGCTTACCGTATTATGAAACCAGGGGGAATTTTTGTTTTGGCGGTTGATTATATTTATCATGCGAATATAAAGTTACCGCGAATTTTAAGACCGTGGAAGGCTGGGGAATTTTTTACTGAACATGAGGTAAAAAAATTAGTTCTCGACGTAGCCCCTTTTCGTTTAAAAGAAGAGATCAATTTTCGAGTGGATCGAACGAAAGAAGAAAATATCTTTAATACAATAACAAAAAAATATCCTGGACCTGATATTCATCCGCATATTTATCTAAAATTTTTTGGATGGTATTTTACGTCGCTCATGTTGGTTTTATTTAAAGATTAGATTTTTGATTTCTAAAGTTTTCTTACCGGTATCGGTGGTGTTGGATATCTATGAAGCACAGCATTCCAATAAGCCCAAGACCTTGGGTCTACAATTCCTGGAGGGATTTGATCAAGAATAGTTACAAAGGTTTCGTCTGAAATGTATTTTCTAATTTTTTTCATGTCTTCATAAGAGGCGTAACGCAGAGCATAGGCAATAAATCGAATAGGATCTTTAAGTGCAGTGTCGGAGGATTCAAACCAAATAATTCTTGGAGCTAGCTCGATGATATCAGGAAAATTTAATTTTAATTGCATCATCAGCTTTAGCTTTCTATAAATTAAACAACAATTCCTGAAGTTCTTATTTCATGTAAAATAGGTGAAACTTTATTTTTTTTAAACTCGGTCATGGTTGTGACAATAATATCTAAAGAAATTTCAAATTTGTATAGGGCGATAGAGGAGCGAGAACGAAAATTTTCTAAATCCTTTTTTTCTTTGTCAGCAAAAATTAAGCATAAATCCATATCGCTATTTTTTGTTGCAAAACCTTTCGCATAGGAACCAAAAAGAATTATTTTCTTGAAGGGAATTTTTTCTCTTAACAAGGTTTTTCTAATTTGATTTATTTTTCTTTTATAAGAGAGTCGAGCCATTTGATAGTTTGCTTTTATCTATTTTTGTAATGAATAACAAAAATGTAATGTGCCAGTGATTGGTAGCTGAGAAACATTTGTCATGCCCAATGAGCACCGAAGGTGCGAATGCCAGGGCATCTTTTCCATAAGAAGATAGTTATAATTCTTTTTTCGATAGTAAGGTGCAAGAAAAATAAACTTTGTGGAAAGGCTTTTGTTTTTTTTAATTTAAGAAAAACATCCCAATCAATTTTGGAACTTTCAAACCAAAAGGTAAATAATTTATTTTTATCTAGTTTTGTCATATACTAATAATATACTTTAATTTGACTTTAGTGTCAAATATGAGTATTGTTAAAAACAATGTATAATCCGCAACAAACCATTGAACTGTTTCATTTACAGTTTCTCAAACAATTAGAGAAAGTTTTAGATAAAAATTTATATTGTCTCAAAGGCGGGTGTAATTTACGGTTTTTTTATCAAAGTATTCGTTATTCGGAAGATATAGATTTTGATATTCAAAAAATTGCAAAAGAAACGTTACAAAAAAAAATATCCAAAATACTGTTGTCTATTCCCTTTCAAAACATTTTGAAATCTTCGGATATTGAACGGGTTTCATTTTCGGAACCGAAACAAACAGAAACAACGCTGAGGTGGAAAATAAGTTTAGAGCATTCTAAACTATCTCTAACCATTCCAACGAAAATAGAATTTTCAAGGCGAACGATGGAAAAAGATCGTACTCTGGAACTTGTCCATCAAGAGGTTACGGATACTTATAAATTATTTCCGATTCTTTCTCCGCATTATGGTATTCATGCGGCATTATCACAAAAAATAAAAGCTCTTGCTCATAGAACGGAAACTCAAGCGAGGGATGTTTTTGATTTGAAATTACTTTTAAATCAAAAAGACATCATCATTAAAAAACTAGACGTAACAAAAAATGAATTGGCCCAATCTACAGAGAATGCATTGTCTTTAAATTATGAAACATTTCATTCTCAAGTGGTGGCATTTCTTTTGCCCGAACATCAAGAGATTTATAAAAAAAAGACTGCTTGGGAGCGATTGCAAAAAGAAGTTATAGAAAAACTAGATGAACTTAAATTATGAATCTTTTATCCGCATATAGTCAATTAAGTAATATCGGTTTATCTTATTTTACAACTCAAGATGCATCGTGCCTTTTGAAGGTAAACCCTGTTCATGCTAGTAAAATTTTGAGTCGTATTTCGGAGCAAGGTTTAATTTTTTCTCTTAAGCGAGGAAAATGGTGTCTAGGCGATCAAATAGATCCATTAGAGCTAGCGGAGTTTCTGGTATCTCCTTTTCCGAGTTATATTTCATTACAAACCGCTCTTTATTATCATGGGATGATTTCACAAATTCCTCAAACGATTTATGTTGTGTCTTTGGCAAGAACGCATACTGTTCAAAATAGTTTTGGAAAATATTCTTTTCATCATGTGAAGGCAGATTTTTTTTATGGATTTGAATTAACGGGAAAGAAGAAAATAAAAGTAGCGACTCCAGAGAAAGCACTGCTAGATTTATATTATCTATCTGCGACGAAGCTATCTTTATTTAAGAACCATCCAGAGGTTGAAATTCCAAAAAGTTTTAGTTGGAAAGTGGTGTTTCAGATGGCGAAGAAAATTTCTAATTTGAGGATGAAAAATATTGTTATCAAGAAACTTGAAAAATTAAAGAATTAAGTTTTAACTTTCCTACCTCCCCACCATCCCACTAACTAATCTTACTTCCGACTCGGCCATTCCCAAGTCTTTAGCTACCTGCTCCACAGAAATTCCTTGGGTAAGAAGTTTTCTTGCATCCGTATATTTTTTATCTTCGAGTTCTTCCATCACCTCATCCACAGAAACACGTTGATCAAAAAATTTGCAAACTTTTTCGGCACGACTTAAAAGCATTTTAAGCAGTGATTTTTCTCTCTCAATTTTTCTAAATGTTTGTTCGAGAGAAATTTGTTTTTTATTAATCTCTTCGAGAGGTTTATCAAGCTTTTTTGAAAACTCATCGAATATCCCCGTAAGCTGTCCTGTGAGAGTGTCTTTTCCAGATTTTACTTCCATCTCAGCTTCAGCGGCAATTTGGTTAATCTTATCTAAAAACTGACGCGAACGATTCTGTGCAGATTCAAGTTCTTCGTGAACGGATTGCCGCAGTTCTGCCAATTGATTTCTCTCTTGTGTGATGTCTTGCAAAAGGGAAAAATCGGGGCGTTGTCTTTGATAGACATAAAGGACAAGGGCAAGTAAACCGATGTCGAGAATGGTTAAAAAGACGAGTAGGAAAGTGATCATATAATTCCTCCAACTTTAAGATGCCCAGGCATTCGCATCTTCGATGCTCATTGGGCATGACAAAGAGTGTAGCTACTCCTCCAAAAACGACTTTAAAATTTTTTCATCAATCTCATCAATGTTCACTGTCTTTGCAACAACAATTTTTTTTCTTCCACGTTTTCCTACGACTTCAGTTCTCACAACACGAGCAAGTAACTTAAAAGTTGCGGGTCGATCCACTCGCGAATATTCGACAAACTTTTGTTTGAAATCCCAATAATTGGGAAGTGAAATTTGTATTTTAAGTAGTGCCCCATCTTCATACTGTTTTGATCCTTGAAACTCTATACCGTGGGGACTGATAAAGGTTGTATGAATTTGATGTTCTGGGGTGTGGTTCATATCAAAAGCACTATACTCTGCAACTTCCAGAGCCAATCTTCGATTGGCCTTGGGATACTTCCTCACTAAATCCAGATCAAAAGGAAGGGTAACATTTTTTTCTTCTCCCTCAACAATTTCTACTTCAGCGGCGACTAATTTTTCTTCAGTGGAAGTATTTTCTGACATAGTATTTTTTCTCCGTTAAAAAATAAAAAATTAACTTGCCTTTTTTTCTAAGGCTTCAAAAACGCGGTCGAGTTTTTCTTTGAGTGTTTGAGCTGTGAATGGCTTAACAACATAATTATTCACTCCTGATTTAACAGCTTCAATAATATTTTCTTTCTCCGCCTCCGCTGTGACCATCACAAAAGGAAGATGTTTTAGCTTGGGGTCATTCCTCACTGTTTTTAATAATTCCAGCCCCGTCATGTTTGGCATATTCCAATCCGAAACCACAAATTCAATTTCTGGATGAGCTTTCAAATACTCATATGCTTTCTCGCCATCTTCTGCTTCCACAATGTCAGCAAAACCAATTTGCTTTAAAAGCGTTTTAACAATCCGTCGCATGGTTGGAAAGTCATCAACGATTAAAAATTTGATTTTACTTTTATCTGGATTCATATCCTCTTACCTCCCCCTCTATTTTTCCTACTCATTTAATAAATCTTTTAATTTTGCTTTTAAGCGAATAACTGCCTGTGTATGTAACTGACTCACCCGTGATTCTGTTACGTCTAAAATTTGCCCGATTTCTTTTAAATTTAAATCTTCGTAATAATATAGAGACAAAACAAGTCGTTGTTTTTCAGGTAGCTCATCAATATGTTTCATCAAAACATTTCGCACGTTTTGATTTTTCAATTGGGCGAATGGATTTTTAGAATTAAAATTTTCAATTGTATCCAATAAACTTCTGCGGTCGTTATTATAAGGACCCGATAATTCATCAATCGAGAGCATGGTGACGGCTTTGACTTTAGCGATCAGCTCATAATAATCTTCAAGTGACATACCCAATTCTTCGGAGAGTTCCATATCACTGACCTGTCGTCCCAATCTTTGTTCAAGGTCAGCATAAGCACGTTCGATTTGTTTTGCTTTATCGCGAACTGATCTCGGAACCCAATCCTGGGAACGGAGTTCATCTAAAATGGCTCCTCTGATTCTAAATTCAGCGTAAGTTTTAAATTTATTATCACGAGCAGGGTCATATTTTTCGATAGCATCCATAAGTCCAATAACTCCAGCACTGATCAAATCATTGATATCAATGTTGGCAGGGAGTCGTGCCGCAATTCTCTGGGCCACAAATCGGATCAGGGGGGCATAATCCATAATCAATTGGTCACGAAGCTTTCCATCGACACCTTGATTATCCTGTTTATATCTTTTGACTAAACCTTTCATCTTCATCCCCTCATATGTCAACAATTGCGTTACCTCGTTAAAATTATCTTAGTCCAGAGTGTGAATTCTCATTGGCATAAGATTTCACGCCCAGCATTTTTGTCCAAAAATCATGTTGGTTATTCTTTTCATTTTTAATATTTAAATAGTCAGACCAGATGAGATTAACAAGACGACTCCAAGCTTGTGCTGCAATGGTTTGAGAAAACAAAGTTCCTCCAACTTTTCTTGTGAGCACATGTTTTGAAACCATAGGGTCCCAAGGAATTGTGCCAACAAAATTCAACCGAATATTTAGAAACTGATAACAAATATCGGCAAACTTTTCATAAATCTTGAGTCCCTCTTGTTCGGACTTCACTTGGTTAATACAAAATAAAAAATCTTTTTTATCATAATTTTGCGACATTACTTTGATCAACGCATACGCATCTGTCAAAGCATGTGGTTCTGGAGATGTTACAATCAAACAATGTTCTGCAACTTGATTAAAAAATAAAACGTTGTCAGAAATACCTGCCCCTGTGTCCATCAAAACCAAGTCATAATTTTTTTCTATTTTTTTAATGGCTTCATAGAGTCCTGCTCTCTTGGCATAGGACATATTCACCAGTTTTGTGACTCCAGATCCTGAGGGGATAAAGTGAAAACCATTTGGGCCTTCACAAATTACTTTTTCAATAGAAATATTTCCGTCGATCACATCTTGAAGATGATGTGTTGATCGCACACCGACGAGAACATCAACATTGGATAACCCAAGATCTGCATCTAAGACGAGAATTTTTTTCCCCATTGCTTGGGACATACTTGCAAAGGAAATAGTTGTCATCGTTTTACCAACTCCGCCCTTACCACTTGTGATTGCTAATGACATTTTTTTTTCCTTTTACATCATCTGAAAAACTAAACACCCAAAATTTGTTCCACCACTTTTTCTTTGCTAGCTCTTTCAAAATCATCTGGGATGGCGGGTCCAAGCGAAAAATAACTCAAAGGTAATGACCAGCGAGTTGTTAGATTGAAAATTTCTCCATAGCTCCAAGAAGCATCAAGTTTTGAGAATATGAGTGAAGAAATTCCTAATGGAGAAAACTGTCGCACGGTTCTGTCGTGTTGAGATTCTTTTTCTGTACATGATAAAACGAGATGAAAATCTATAGGTAGATTCGTTTCTTTTAATTCCAGAAGCTCCGCGACATCGGCTGTGTTCTTTGGATTTTTGCCAGCCGTGTCAATAAAAACCAAAGGACAATCTTTATGCTTATCGAGAATAGAAACTAAGTCATCCGGTTTATACATGGTTTCAAATTCTCCGCCAATTAATTTGGCATAAACACGTAATTGTTCATTGGCAGCGATACGGTGATTATCAAATGATATTAAAAGAACTTTATGCTTTTCTTTAAGATGATAATGAGCAGCTAGTTTAGCCACGATCGAAGTTTTACCAACGCCACTTCCTCCCAAGATACAGTGAATAGCTGAGAGGCGTTCTTGGGGTTGAAACTTAGGGGCGATATGAATTCTTTTAAGCATCCAACGGATAAGATTGTTTCTATAAAATTCTTTTTCGCTCGTTCCTTCTTTATCACTTGAAAAAGGTAGATTGGCTAGATGGTGGATGGCCTGTTGAATGTAAACTTGATCGACACACATAATGTGCAACTGATTTTTAATATTTAAAATGGTGTCAGAAAAATGTTCCGATTGATCTTGCAGTTTATCTTTTAAAACTTCATATAAAAACAATTTGATTTCATGCATTCCTGTTTCTAGTCCCTGGACAAGGGAACGAGTGGGTAATTTTTCATTAAAATAATTTACACGAGCGAGCAATTGATCCATTTTATTTTGTAAGTCGTGAAATTCTTCGTGATTATCGGAAGCATAAGCACCATTTTTTTTGGTTTTTTGCTGGGATGCTGTGGCGGTGACTTCATAAACTTTGGTCCTTGGATCGTTCGCCAATAATTTTTCTTTTGTGGAAAGGATGACGGCTTCTGGTCCCAAATCTTTTTTAACCGCCTTAACGGCATCTCTCAGAGTCACACCTTCAAAAGTTTTTATATCCATATTTTTTTCCCCTTAAATTGTCACCATGCCTAAACTTTGTGTTTCAGTTCCTTGTGGGATTTCATCAAAGGCCACAACGGTAATCCCCGGAATAAAACGATGGAGAAGTTGCCTAAATTCCCACCGAATTAAAGAACCGCAAACAAGCACAGGTTGCGTTCCAGAGGTGTTGAATTTTTCAACTTCTTTAGCCACACCTTTTAAAATCCTTTGAGCCATTTCAGGGTCGAGTTGTAAGTTGGTGGAACCATCTTCACGGTGTTGTAAACCTGAGCCAATCAAGTCTTCTACAGCTCGATCCAAGGTGATCATTACCAGTCGATTTTCACTATTGAGATACTTCTTAATAATACCACGTCCAAGTACCTTGCGTACATATCTGGTCAGAAGGTCTGGGTTACGAACGGATTTACAATAATCAGCAATTGTTTCAAAAATGGTGAGAAGATCTCGAATACTAACCCCCTCCATTAAGAGATTTTGTAAAATTTTAACAACCTCTCCTAAAGTCAGTCGATCTGCTGCGATAACTTCTTCAATAACTTTTGGATGTTCTTGCTTCAACCCTTCGATTAAATGTTGCACTTCTTGGCGACCAATTAAGTCGTGACAATTTTCTTGTACAAGCTTTGTTAAATGAGTAACCACTACCGTGGAATTATTTACGACGGTATAACCTCTAAAGGTAGCCTCATCTTTTTGACTTGGCTTCACCCATATGGCATCAAGACCATAGGCAGGTTCTTTAGTTTTGATACCGGAGAGGGGTTCTAAAATATCACCTGGGTCCATAGCTAAGAAATAATCCACCATTAAATTGCCGCTACCGATGGTATTACCTTTAAGTAATATTTGATATTCACCAGGTTTCAATTGAATGTTGTCGCGGACCATCACAATCGGAACAACGATCCCCATCTCCTGAGCAAATTGTTTTCGTGCGGATACAATTCTTTCGAGCACTTCGCCATCTTGACTGCCATCAACAAGAGGGATTAAATTGACCCCTACTTCAAGAGCAAGCGTATCGACATGTAAAAGTGAATCAATGGAATTAGCATCTTTATCCAATTTATCTTTTTGTTTTTCCTGAACAGCTTTTTCTTTTTCTTTATTCTGTAAAGCGATGCGAGCAAAATAACCAAAGGCAACAAATCCTCCACTGAGTAAAAGAAATGGAACTGTAGGAAGTCCAGGAATAAGTCCCATGATCAGCATTAAAGCGGCACAGAGATAAATCGCTTTAGGATGAACAATGATTTGATCCGACAATTCGTGACTCAATCCTGTTTTTCCACCCGCACGAGTGACAATAATACCGGCAGCAGTGGAAATAATAAGAGCGGGAATTTGAGAAACAAGACCATCACCCACCGTGTAGAGAGTGAAAATTTGTGCTGCGTCGATAAAGGACATGTTAAATTGAATCACTCCGATAATAAGACCTACGACAATATTAACAACGGTAATAATAATCCCGGCAATGGCATCACCGCGAACGAATTTACTGGCTCCGTCCATCGCTCCATAAAAATCTGCTTCTTCTTCAATTTTGGTACGACGACGCTTCGCTTCTTCTTTTTCAATAAGCCCAGCATTCAATTCCGCATCAATCGACATCTGCTTTCCGGGCATGGCATCCAAAGTAAAGCGTGCTCCAACCTCTGCGACACGGCCAGCACCTTTGGTGATAACGATAAAATTAATAACAACTAAAATAATGAATAAAACAAAACCCACAAAATAATTTCCACCCACAACGAAATCACCAAACGCTCGAACAACCTCACTCACATCTCCCGTTGCACCATGAATCAGAATATTTCTTGTGGTGGCGACGTTGAGGCCCAATCGAAAAATAGTGGTGATAAGAAGAATGGTTGGAAAGGTTGAAAAATCAAGAGGCTCTTTTACATAAACAGAAATTAAGAGGATGAGAAAACTGATAGCAATGGAAACACTAAGAAGCATATCCAGTAGAAGAGGAGGCATGGGGATGATCATTGTAAAAATGATGGCCACAAGAGCAAAAGCAAATTGGATATCAGGACTTTTTAAAATAGCAAAAAATCCATTTTCATTTTTTGCTTTTCCATTATTCGATGCGGTGAGTGCTTGAGCCAATTTATACCTCTACCGTGGGTGTGGATTGTTTATCTGTTTTTCTATTTTTATTCACTTTGATTCCTTTTGCTTGGAAGACGAAGCGGATAATTTCCGACACAGCTTTATAGAGTGACTCAGGAATCTCTTGGCCAATTTCTACTAAGCTATAAAGCGTTCTGGCTAAAATTTTATTTTCAACAAGTAATATGCCATTAGCCTTGGCTTCCTCTCGAATTCTCAATGCTAGATAATCAACCCCCTTGGCAACCACAAGAGGAGCACGAAACCCCAATTCATATTTAAGAGCGATTGAGTAGTGAGTTGGGTTCGTGATAACAACCGTGGCTTTTTTGGTTGCGTCTAACATTTTTCGTGTGGCCAAATCACGTTGCAAACGTCGAATTCTTTGTTTCATGAGTGGATCAGACTCTCGCCTTTTATACTCTTCTTTCACTTCTTGCTTACTCATCTTCATTTGATTTTCTAAAACCATAAAATTGTAAAAATAATCGAGAACAGAAAGCACCACCATGAAAGCAGACACGCTCCAAAATAATGTTTTAGTGATATCTCCCCAATAAGCCCAGCTGTTCTCAGGTGTGAGTTTAAGTAGTCCAGGAACTTTATTCCATTCCCCTGCCAAGATTAAATAAGCGACAAGACCCACGGCAGAAAGTTTTGCCATCCCTTTTAAGAGTTCAACAATAGAGTTCCATGTAAATAATCTTTTGAGTCCCGTCCATAAATTCAGGCGACTAAAATCGGGCATAAGTTTTTGCCAAGACCAATTAAACTGAGTTTGAAGAAGCGTGGTAAATGAAGCGATGACGAGAGTGACAAGACTTAAAGGAATGGCCATCCATAAAAATTCTTTCCAAAAATATCCTGAAATATAAGAAATATTGCGGTGAGAAATTCGATAATCTTTTGCCAGGTGAAAAGTTTCTTTTAAAACTTTATTCATCTCATGAATAAAAAAAGAAGAATAATAAGTTAAAAAAATTACGCACGCAGCGAGAACAGCAACCGAGGAG